>JAFOHJ010000015.1 GCA_017421885.1 Clostridia bacterium | reverse complement strand
GCTGTGGGTTGGAGGCCGAAGGACATCTGACCACAGCACGGGATATTGCACTGATGACAGCAGAACTGATAAAGCATGAATCTATTTTTGATTATACGACCATATGGATGGACACGGTGAGAGATGGAGCATTCGGCCTGACCAACACAAATAAGATGATCAGGACTTTTAACGGAATGAAGGGACTGAAGACCGGCTATACCTCCGAAGCGGGATATTGCCTCTCGGGAGTGGCCGAAAGAGATGGGATGATGCTCATTGCTGTCGTGCTTAAAGGTCAGACCTCCAAGAGCCGAAACAGCGATGTGGCGGCTCTGCTGGAATACGGCTTCGCCAATTATGCTCAAGTAGAGCTTACGGCAGATCAGCCGCTCATGCCGGTGCCGGTAAAGCTGGGGAAAGCCGGCTTTGTGCCCGTGAAGATCGAAAGGGCCGATCTGAAGCTGATAGAAAAAACAGAACTTGCCGAAGTTAGGAAAGAAGTCAGCCTTTGCGAAAAAATCGATGCACCGGTGAACGAAGGAGATGTGCTCGGCAGCTTTACTGTATATAGCGGAGATAAGGTCATTTATAAGGCCGATATTATGGCGGCAGAGGCTGTTTCGAAACTGACTGTAATCGATATCTGGAAAATGCTGTTTGCCAGGGTGGCAATGAGAGAAAATTAAAGAAGCTTCCGCCGCAATAGCCGTTTTTTTAATAAATGATGCCGGTTTGAGAATAAAAATATTGAAACATTTCAAAGGTCGTGGTACAATGTTGAAAACACCGCTCATGTGGTGATATATGGAAAGTTCAGCTGACTGTAAAAATGGGAAAAATTTTTCATCAATTTACAAATAAGCTGTTGTTGAAAACTGCTTTTCATGTTATTATTAATTATAAACAAAAGGAGGATAACGACTTATGATTAAAGTTATTATGGGATCTCGCGGAACCGGCAAGACAAAGAAGATGATCGAAATCGTCAACAAGGCCGTCAACGAAGAGGCAGGCAATGTTGTCTGCATCGAGAAGGGTCAGAACCTTAGATATAATCTGAAGTTCAGCGTCAAGCTGATCGATGTTTCCGAATACCCCATGGAACTCAACTATGATACAGTCTTTGCTTATATCTGCGGCATTTATTCCGGCAACTACGATATAACGCATATCTTTATCGACAGCCTCTACAAGCTGGCCGGCGATGACAATGCTGATCATGCTGCAGAGTTCCTGGCAAAGCTGGAGCGCTTCAGCGAAGCAACAGGCATTAAGTTCACCATTATGATCAGCGCCGATGTTGCAACAGCTCCCGAAGGCATCAGCAAGTTCTTCTAATCCAAAAGAAAGATGCCCAGACCCCTTGGGGATTGCCGACGGCGATTTCCAAGGGGTTTATTTGCGATATTGATAAATTGATGAAAAGTATTCTGAAAAAGTTGATATCGGCAGCTGCCGTGATCTTCACGACGGTTGCACTTTCAGGCTGTGCCATTCAGTATGGTGACGGCCTTTTGGCGTTACCCAGCCTTCCTGCCGAGTATATCGAGCTGCAGGGAGAGATAGATAAGGTCTTTGCGACAGGTGCTGTATCGGCGGCAGCCGAAAGCGGCTCTAACCGCCAGTCGATCCAGCTTGTGGATATTGACGGCGACAGCGAGACCGAAACAGTGGCTTTTTTCAGAACTGCCGAAGGCAATTATCTGATAAAGGCATATAAGAAAAACAATGAAAATTACGAAGAGATCGGTTCGGCTGAGGCAGTCGGCCTTACTCTTCATTCAATATATTATCCAACATCATCGGTTACAGGACAGAAGTGCCTGGCGGTGTGTTGGGGTATTGATGAAAGCAATAACTACGGCATGACCGTTTATTCCTTTACAGACAAAGGAATGGAAAATATATTAAGCGTTCAGTATTCGGGAATACTGGTAGGCGACTTCTATGGCGACAGCCTTGATGAGCTTTGTTTTGCCATTAAGGATCAGGCAGGAGGAATGATGAGCCTGCGAGTGTATGAGGCCAGAGCCAATTCCTACGAGCTGGGAACCGAGGTGCCTCTCTGCAGCGAAGCGCGATCGATCTCCAGGATGACACTAGGCAGGTATAAAGAGGATGATAAGGCTCTGTTCCTCGACAGCGTCGCGTATGGCGGCGGCTATGTAAGCGATGTTATTACTTTTGAAGAGGGCTCTTCGGCTCTCAAGAATATTTCCAAGGACCGCGACAGCGGTTCGGGCATTCGCACATGGCGCGCAGTTGAGGAATTCTGCCAGGATATAGATGATGACGGTATCATCGAGGTGCCTGCTGCTTCCAGCATGATGAGTGCCCTTTATCCTGATGAAAAATACAAGCTCAGTTGGAATGCATATTCCGATGAAGGAACTCAACAGAAACTTAAGACTTTTCATATGTCATCGGACGAATGGTATATCGAATGGCCGGAAAACTGGGATGACCGGATAGTGGTGCAGACCACAAGGTATTCACGAATGGTGAAAACTGTATTCTTCTCACTGCCTGATGACTATTCCATCGATTCGCTGCCTCAGGGAACCGAGGCAAATACACTGCTTACAGTGTATATCTTTTCGGGAGACAACAAAGAAGCCTATGTCAAGGTTTATGAAGCGGAAACGATCGTTCAGAAAGACGGCCTGCTTTATGCCTTTACACTTGGTAGCGGAGCAGAAGGACGATATGAAGTGCTGGCAGAAGATATATTGGAAAAGTTTACGAGAATAGAGAACGAGTGGACTTTGGAGGTATATTAAAATGTGTAAAAAGGTCCTCATACTGGAAGATGAAGAAAATATCAGAAAGTTTGTAGTTATCAATCTCAATCGTGCGGGATATGAAACCGTCGAGTTCGATAGGGGCGAGCCTGTCGTTGAATATATCAGGGAAAACGACGATGTTGCTATTGCAGTGCTCGATGTCATGCTTCCCGATATCACCGGTTTTGAAGTATGCCGCAGGATCAGAGGCTTGGGCAGCCGTATGGGCATTATTATGCTTACAGCCATGGGTCAGGAGGCCGACAGGGTCAATGGATTTATGACCGGTGCCGATGACTATGTTGTAAAGCCCTTTTCGGTAGCCGAGCTTGTGGCGCGAGTCGATGCGCTCTACCGCAGGATCGACGGCGACGGCTTCAAGGCGGCATCCGATCCCGATGTCCTTACTTCGGGCGACTTCAGCCTGAATCTGCGCAGCCGTGAGCTCAGCAAAGCCGGCAGAAAAATCGAAGTTACTCAGGTCGAGTTCCTGATCATCAGCACATTCCTCAAAAATGTAGGACGTGCCCTCTCACGAGAGGAGATCATGAAACTGGTCTGGGGAGAAAATTATCAGGGCGATCCCAAGATCGTTGACGTAAACATGAGGCGACTCAGGATCAAAATAGAGGATGATGCCGCACAGCCCAAGCATATCATGACGATATGGGGCTTCGGATATAAGTGGGAGGGTTAATTACCTTTCCGAGGAAGGAAGAGGCAGCTGCAATGAAAAAGATAGACAGCTTCACAAGGGGTATAAAGCGAAGATGGCTGATAAACAATCTCAGCATCGTCGCTCTTGTTGTGGTTTTTGCAGTTGCCATAGGGTCTGTTTCCATCAGCAATTACTACACTACCTCGGTGCGTTCAAGCCTTTACAGCAGGGCAACCACCACATCAAAGATCATAAATCAGTATATGAGCGAAAGCTATGACGCTTTTTATTTCTATGCAGGAAATCTTGTAAATGATTTTTCCGATAAGGATAAGATCGAGATGCAGGTCATAGACCGATATGGCAGAGTCATGTTTTCGTCTACCAGTCTGTCAGCCGGTTTTGTGCCTACAGCCGATGATGTAGGTGATGCTATAAACACCGGTACGATCTCGGTGTTTACTGGAGAGGATAAACTGACGGGCGAGAGGATTATGGCCGTCACTGCGCCTATTTTCGCGGGCAGTGAAAATACATTCATTGGTGCTGTAAGATATGTCACATCGCTTAAAAATCTTGACAGTCAGCTTATGAAGCTCAATATAACGATGACACTTGTGGCGCTGGCTATCGTTAGCCTCATAATGGTAACTAACCAGTTCTTTATCAGGTCGATCGTCAACCCGGTCCTGCAGATAAATGAGCTCGCACGAAGGATCGCAAAGGGGCAGTATGGTGCAAGACTTGATGTGGCCTTTGATGATGAAATAGGCGAGCTCTGCGAGACGATAAATAATATGTCTACCGAGATTGCAAGGATGGAAAAGGTGAAGAACGACTTTATTTCGTCGGTCTCACATGAACTCAGAACGCCTCTTACAGCTATTGGAGGCTGGGCTGAGACCATCGAGAGCGACCTTACTGATACCATGACAGCCACGGCAGGCCTTGAGATCATCAAGAAAGAAACACGAAGGCTGTCGCAGATGGTTGAAGAGCTGCTGGACTTCTCTAGGATCGAAAGCGGCAGGCTCAAGCTTCAGACCGAGCTTTTTGATTTGAGAGGCGAACTTTATGATGCAGTATTCACCTATAACGAGATGCTGCGTCAGAATGGCCTTGAAATAAGATACAGCGAAGCGGCAGACCCCATTATGGTCGTTGGCGACCGAAACAGACTTAAACAGGTGTTTCTCAATGTCATCGACAATGCCGGCAAGTACGGCAAAGACGGCGACAGCGTCGAGATATCCATAGTGCGCCGCGGAGCCGATGCAGTGGTCAGGATCGTAGACCACGGCGTGGGTATTCCCGAAAATGAGCTGCCTTTTGTCAAAGAAAAGTTCTTTAAGGGCAGTGCAAAGGGAAGAGGTGCAGGTATAGGGCTTGCTGTTTGCAACGAGATCATCTCTCTCCACGAAGGTTCGCTGGATATTGCCAGCACCTATGGAGAGGGCACAGAAATAACCATAACTATTCCGGCAGAAGTCGGGGAAAGCGTTAATATTCAATGAGCGAACTTAAGAAGATAACAACTATAGGCGGTCAGGCCCTCATCGAAGGTATTCTGATGCGCGGACCGGCAAAAACATCAATCGTTGTAAGAAAAGCCAACGGCGAGATGGTGCTTAAAGAAGAACCTATCGGCACAAACAGCCATTCCGATTTCTGTAAGCTGCCTTTTGTAAGGGGGGCGGTAAATCTTTGGGATTCGATGAAATACGGCGTTCAGGCGCTTGAGTATTCGGCTTCTTTTATTGAAGATGAAGAAGATTACGTCCCGGGAAAGTTTGAAACATGGATCTATAACAAGTTTGGCAGGAAGAATGTCGACGATTTCATGATGATGATTGCCGTTGTTCTGGGCTGCATACTTCCGGTATGTCTGTTTATTCTTCTCCCTACAATAGTAGCAGGTGTCTTTTCTTTCATCGAGAGCAATCTTATCAAAAATCTGCTCGAGGGATGCGTAAGAATGCTGATTTTCCTTGGATTTGTTATTCTTACTTCCAAGCAGAAGGATGTAAAACGAACATACATGTATCACGGCGCCGAGCACAAAACCATCTATTGTTATGAAAAGGGCCTTGAGCTCAATGTGGAAAATGTCAGAAAGCAGAGCAGGTTCCATCCCAGGTGCGGCACAAGCTTCATGTTTGTTGTAGTTATCATCAGCTCTCTGCTCATGTCGTTGTTCACATGGAATAATGTATGGGTCAGACTGGTCACAAGACTGCTGATGGTTCCTGTCATCGTTGGTATCACTTATGAGATCAACCGATTTATGGGCAAACGCGATGATGCCCTCAGCAAGATCGTCACAGCTCCCGGTCTGTTTATGCAGAGATTTACAACAGTTGAGCCCGATGACAGCATGATTGAGGTAGCTATTGAAGCTATAAAGATGGTCATCCCCGAAAGAGAGGGAGAAGACTTATGGTAAAAACCATAAATGATGCATACCTTGATGTGCGCCGTGCCCTCAGACAGGCAGGTGTGTCGGGCGTAGATATCGAAGCGCGCGAGCTTATCTGTGTCGCGCTCGGCCTTGATGAAAGCACATTTCATATGAAAAGGCGCGATTTTCTCTTTGACGATAAAATCAAGGATATTGAGGCTCTGGTCGATCGCCGTCTGTCGGGTGTGCCTCTTCAGCATATAACCGGCAGGTGGGAGTTCTATGGGCTTGAGTTCAAGGTAACTGAAGATACACTTATCCCGAGAGCCGATACCGAGACCCTTGTTGATACAGCATTGGCGTTTATCAATACGAGAGAAAATGCGAGGGTACTGGATCTTTGCTGCGGCACAGGATGCATCGGTATTTCCATCACGCGTTTCGCGCGTAATCCCATAAACTGTCTGCTGGCAGATATATCCGAAGCGGCCCTCAAGGTAGCGAAAGAGAACACTATCCGAAACCGTGTTTCGGCTCAGGCAGCCACGGCATGAGGTCGTAGCCACGACGCTGGC
>JAFOHJ010000105.1 GCA_017421885.1 Clostridia bacterium | reverse complement strand
TTCCCGAAGGCATGGCTCCCGGCAGCGACACAGCCAATCTCTCGGTGTTCGGCTATGATCCCGCCATCTATCATACGGGACGTTCTCCCCTTGAAGCTGCAAGCATAGGCATCGATCTTGCTCCAAACGATGTGACCTACCGCTGCAATCTTGTCACCCTGCCCGGGCTTCCCGATGATGACAAAACCGTGATGGACGACTATTCGGGCGGCGAGATCACCACCGAAGAAGCCGATGTGCTTATAAAATACCTTAGCGAGCATCTGGGCAGCGAAGGCGTCGAGTTCCACACCGGCACCAGCTATCGCCATTGTCTTGTGCTCAGAAGTGCCCTTACAGGCGGTGAGCAGACCCCTCCCCATGATATTTCGGGACAGCGGACCTCTGTTTATCTGCCCAAAGGCCAGAACTCCGATCTGCTGCTTGACCTCATGCTGCGCTCATACAAGCTGCTGCGTGACCATCCCATTAATAAGAGCCGCATTGAGCGCGGACTCAACCCCGCCAACTGCGCCTGGTTCTGGGGAGAGGGCCGAAAGCCCTCGCTGACACCTTTTGCCGAAAGATTCGGCGTAAAGCGCTCTGCAGTCATCTCGGCAGTCGACCTCATTCAGGGCATCGGCATCTGTGCCGGCATGGATGTCATCAAAGTTCCGGGCATCACCGGAACCTATCACACCGATTTTGCCTCCAAGAGTCGTGCCGCAATAGACGCCCTCAAAAACGGATATGACCTTATTTATATCCACATCGAGGCCCCCGACGAGTGCGGCCATCACTATGAGATAAAGGAAAAGGCCTGGTCGATCGAACAGATCGATGAAAAGGTCGCAGCACCCATCCTCAAGTATCTCAGAGAATGCGGCGAAGACTGGTCGGTCCTTGTAATGCCCGACCATCCCACTCCCCTCTCGATAATGACCCACACCGGTGAACCGGTGCCCTTTGCCCTTGTCCGCAGCTTCGATATACGCAATAACGGCGAGGTTCGTTTTACCGAAAACGAAGCCCGGAAAACAGGCTTTTATATTGACAAGGCCTGTGAGCTTATGGATCTGCTGGTGGGAATAAAATGAGCAGAAACACTATACTCTGTATTATGTTTACACTTGCTGCACTCTGTTTTGCAGCCGGGACAGCAAATCATATATTGAATACAGGCGAAGGAATTGCATCCTCATTCCTGCTCACTCTGGGCTGTGCGGCAATGGCAATTGCGTGCTATAAGAAGAAATAAAAAATAACCACCCTCAGAGGGTGGTTATTTTTGTGTTTACATATTCTTTTTCTGGAAAATCGCACCCTTAGGCGATACTATACGGCTGTCGATGAAGAACTGGCCTTCATCGTCGATAATACACATATTATAGCCTCCGCGTGTGGTGTATACCGCTGTTTTCTGATGAACCTCGATATCAAATGCCAGCGACTGACCCGTGATGCTCAGCACACCGGCTGCAAAACCAGTGCAGCTGCGGTGGACATGGCCGTTAAAGAGGGCGATGAAATTGTGGCTCTTAAGAATGCTCCTGAGCCTGTCACTCATGGGCATTCCGCCGCTCTCCAGCTCGGGGCAGAAAGGGTGATGGGTCATAAGAATATTCCCACCCGGCGCAGGTGTTTCGAGGACCTTCTCAAGCCAGTCATACTGAGCATCGTCGATGTTGCCCGAGAGCAGCTTTTCCCATGCCGAATCAACAGCAATAAGGCGAATGTCCCCAAACATCATAGTGTCGCAGTAAGGGGTGTCGGGCGCATTCTCGATGCCAAGAAAACCCTCACGGTATTCCTTTCTCATATCATGGTTTCCGAGAGTCGCAAAAACCGGCACTCCGGGCAGATACTCGTCGCAAAGAGAGCGAAGCAGCTTATATTCCTCCACAGAACCTTCATGACAAAGGTCGCCTGTCATCAGCAGAAGATCAAGTTTCTCTCTTGAAAGCTCCTCCAGCGCCAGCCTGAAGCTGCCGAGAGGATCACCGCCCGCCTCAGCGATCATTTTGGAAATAGCTTCGTTGCCTGCTGTGTTCAGATGCATATCGCTGACATGACCTATCCTGTATCCCATGATTATTCCTCCGTTCGAATAAAAAAACATTTTGGTCTGATACTATACTACCACACTTCAATTCCTATTAAAAGAGCTGTTTTTATTGACCCTCAGGCGGCCGAAGGGTATAATTATAATTGTATTAGTGCGGCCATTTGAGCCGCGTCGAAATGGAGATACACCTATGAAACTCATGCATATAGCAGGCGGCGGCGATAAGGGCGGCGCAAAAACCCATATCCTTGCCCTGTGCTCTCGCCTCAAAGAAAAAAGCGACCTGACCCTGGTCAGCCTGCGCGACGGCGATTTTCCCGATGATGCCGCCGCAATGGGCATTAGAACCAAAACCTTTTTCTCGAAAAATGTACCCATGGACTATCTGAGGCTTATCAAATATGCCCGCAAAGAACGTCCCGATATCATCCACTGTCACGGTGCCAAGGCCAACCTTGCCGGCGTCCTGTGCAAGATCTTTGCCGGTTCTACGATCGTTACAACCGTTCACAGCGACTATAAGCTGGATTATATGCACAGCGCCCTCAAGCACAACACCTTCGGCAGGCTCAACTCGGCAGCCCTCAGGTTTTTTGACTACTACACGACAGTATCCGAGAACTTCCGCCGTATGCTGGTCGAGCGAGGCTTTTCGTCACTGAAGTTGATGACCATCTATAACGGCCTCGACTTCAGCGCTCCCATCGAAAAAGCTGATCGCAAAGCCTATCTTGCTGAAGTCGGCCTTGATTATAACGAGGGCGACATCATTCTGGGCATCCCGGCACGACTCAATCCCGTCAAAGATATCTCGACTCTTCTCAGGGCCTTTGCCATTGCCAAAAAGACGGTTCCCAACCTCAAGCTGATCATCGGCGGCGACGGTGAGGAGATGGACAAGCTCATCGCCCTTTCACGTGAACTGGGCATCGACAACAGCGTTGCTTTCATGGGCTGGATCAAGGATGTAAGGACCTTTTTCTCGGTCTGCGACATCGACGTTCTCTGTTCTATCTCCGAATCCTTCCCCTACTCGATCCTCGAGGGTATCCGCGAGGGCTGCGCAGTCATCACAAGTGATGTTGGCGGTATGCGCGACCTTATCGACAGTGGCGAGGACGGATATATCTTCAACTCCGGCGATTATGAAACCTTCGCTTCCTATATCATCGATCTGGCTCAGAATCCTGAAAAACGCGCCCTTTTTGCCGAGCGCCTCCATGCCAAGGCATCGTCGCGCTATTCTCTCGAAAGCATGGCCGACACCCAGCAGAAGATCTACAATAACATTCTTGAGCTGGAAAAGCGCAAAAAAGGCCGCGACGGCATCCTTATCTGCGGTGCTTACGGCCGCGGCAACGCAGGCGACGAGGCCATCCTTAAGGCCATCCTCGACACAATGCGTTCCATCGACCCTCTGACTCCCATTGCCGTCATGACACGCAAGCCCAAGGAGACCGAACTGCTGCATAAGGTAAAGGCAGTCTATACCTTTAATGTTTTCTCTTTCATGCGCGAGATGAGAAAGCGTAAGCTGTTCATAAATGGCGGCGGCAGCCTTATTCAAGATGTCACCTCCAGCCGTTCGCTTTACTTCTATCTCTTCACCATATGGGCCGCACGTAAATTGGGATGTAAAGTGCTGATGTACGGATGCGGCATTGGCCATGTTCAGAAGGACATCAACCGCAAGCTTGCCGGCCATGTTCTTGACAAGAATCCTCATATTATCACACTCCGTGACCCCGGCAGCCTCCGCGAGCTGGAGGATATGAAGGCAACGGGGCCCGATATCCGAATGACGGCCGACCCCACCCTTTGTCTTGCCCCTGCTTCCGATTCACGCGCATGTGATCTTCTTCGCAGCCGCGGCCTCGATCCGAACGGAAAATATATTGCCTTTGCTCTGCGCTCGTGGAAAGGCCTCGACGACTTTACTCCCTTCACGAAGGCAGCCGAATATGCCTACAAGCGCCATGGCCTGACCGCACTCTTCATTCCTTTTGAGCAGCCTAAAGATATCGAACCCTGCAGGGAGGCTTCGATGAATCTTCATACTCCTCATCATATCCTCGACGGAATCGAAGATGTCGAGCTCATGATCGCACTGCTTAAGCATGTATCGGTCATGTGTGCAATGCGCCTCCATGCCCTTGTTTTCTCTGCCGCTGCTGGCATCCCCTTCGTCGGTATTTCCTACGACATAAAGGTTGACGGATTCATGGAATATTCGGGCAATCCCTGCTGCACAAAGCTCGAAGATGTCAGCGAGCAGTGGCTGTGCAGCCAGATCGACAAAGCAATGGACGAACCTCAGGCTTTTGAAGGAATTGCGAGAAGACTCCGTGAGCTTGAAAGCCTAAACAAGCAGGCCGCTGAAGAACTGCTGTAAAAAATCACAATATTAAAATAAAGGAGAACTATCATGTATCAGAAAATTGCTGAACTGGCCTCGGGCGTTCAGGACAAGATCGCCGCACAGCGTCGCGACTTCCATAAGCATGCTGAAACAGGCTGGCTGGAAATGAGAACTTCCTCTATCATCGCAAGAAGGCTGACCGACATGGGCTGCTTCAAGGTCCTGGTCGGAAAGGAAGTCTGCGATGCTGACACACGCATGGGCCTGCCCGATCAGGAAGTGCTCGATGCCAACTATCAGCGCGCTCTCGAGCAGGGTGGCGACCCCGAGTTCCTGCCCTTCACAAAAGACGGTTTTACCGGTGTCATCGGCATCCTCAAATGCGGCGAAGGCCCCACAGTTGCTCTCCGCTTCGATATCGACGCACTCGGTGTTATCGAATCCAAAGAGGATAACCACTATCCTATGGCCGAAGGTTTTGCCAGCATTAATGACGGCATGATGCACTCCTGCGGCCACGATGGCCATGCCTGCACCGGCCTCGGCGTTGCCGAAGTTCTGGCAAATATCAAGGATCAGCTCCACGGCACAGTCAAGCTGATCTTCCAGCCCGCCGAGGAAGGCGTAAGAGGTGCAAGATCCATCGTTGAAAAGGGTCACCTCGATGATGTAGACTTTGTTATCGGCAACCATATCGGCGCAAATACCGATGGCGCCGACTTTGTGACCGGTGGTGGCGGCGCTATGGCCACGACCAAACTGGATGTATGGTTCCGCGGC
>JAFOHJ010000104.1 GCA_017421885.1 Clostridia bacterium | reverse complement strand
TCGCCCAGCCAGGGGTTATGGTCGCCGAACAGCACGACAACCACCGGCTCGTCATCGCCGCGCAGAGGCTCGATAAGATCTCTGAGGGCGCTGTCGGTGAGGTTTATGCCCCAGAGGTAGTTGTTGAGGATGCGGTAGGCCTCGTCCGAATAGCCAAGGTTCTTGGCATAAACGTGCTCGCCGTCATAGAGGAAGGTGTCGGCATAGGGGCCGTGGTTCTGATAGGTGACCGAGAAGCTGAAATAAGGGTCGCCCCGGCTCTCGTTGTGGCTGCGGTAAAGCTCAAGCAGGTCGGCAAAGAACTCGGGGTCGTTCATTATGGCGTCGCCCTCCATGGCATAGCGGTCTTCGCGGAACCAGTAGTTGTCGAAGCCGAAATATTCGGCCACATTGCGGCGGTTATAGAACCAGTCGAAGCCGGGATGGCCGCCCTCGGCATAATAGCCCTGATCCTTGAGGTAGGAAACATAGGTGGGGAGGGAGCCGCGGTACTGGCTCATAAAGCTGTAGCCGGTGACGAAGGAGCGCTCGGTGTCGATGGTGCCGCCGGCGAAGATATTGGTCACCAGCTCGCCGTGAAGGGCTTCACTCTGCAGGCTGTGGAAGTATTCATAGGGGTCGGTGCCGAACTCGAGGGTGCCGAACTTCGAGAAATCGTTGTAGGCCTCCAGCATGATGGCGATGATGTTCACCTTTTTGTCCTCGGGGATGTCGGAGTCCTCGAAGGCGGCAAGATAAGCGGCGCTCTCGCCCTTGTCATAGCCGTCGGGCGCCTTCTCGACGGCCGTTTTGGCGCTGTGGATGAAGGGATAGATAAAGCCGCGGGAGATATACTGGTCGCGGTCGGACCAGCGGCTCATGAACCATGCGTTGCGGTCGATGTTCTCGAGCTCGGTGTAGAGGTCGTCGTCGAAATAGACATTCGACACCAGCCATCCCGACATAAGGGCGAGGACGAGCAGGACAGCGACGCGAACGCGCCAGTCGGGCTTGGCCCTAAGCAGATATGCCGAAAAGACCACGGCGGCGACCGCTGCGATTATCGAGAGGACGACGGCTGCGGTGATATCAAAGGTATAGCCCTCCGAGATATTTGCGGCCTCCGAGATAAGTAGCACATCGGCGGCGAGGAAGGGGTCGTTTCGCAGGGCGATCTTATAGAAGTTGACGAAGGAGGTGCCCAGCATGACAAGGCCCGAGCCGAGTATGGCTGCCCATATACGTCCGAAGGCCATCCAGCACATTCCCGCTATTAGGAAGGGGGGCAGCATATTGAGGACGAAGAGCATGGGTGCCTTTACATAGGATATGAGCAGGGCGCTCCACTGGGGGGTGGGTGCGGCGGCAAAATAGAGGCAGACGAGGCCGAGGCCGAAGCACCACAGGAGCAGGGCAGCAATATTGACGGCCCAATAGGCTATATTCCGGTTTCCGCTGCGCCCATCGGGGGACGAGCGCAGGAAGTTTATGATATTCATATAAAATGGCTCGCTTTCGGTGATTTATATAACACAATATAATATAACCCAAAGGGGAGCAAAGTCAACAAACGGGATGTAAAATGTGGGTGTTTTGGGGAAGCACTCCCTTCAAAACTCCATATATTCTTTGACAAAGCCAAATACCCCATAGTACAATTTAATCAGCTAAACAAAAAACAAGAGAGGTAAAATATATGTTTACGCCCGCAAATAACAGCTGTTTCATAAAGGAGATATCCGAGGTCTCGGATATGCATCTTGCAAACCTTCTGACAAGGGGTGCCGACGACCGTATGCTGCGCGCATATATAAACCTTGTCGCCCCCTTCGGCCTTAAAAAAGACCTCACCGACCGCTTTATCTCCGACCTCCTGAACAGCCTTTATGCCAATATGCAGGATATCCTGTCAAAGCACGGCATAGATACCGACTATGAAGACTGCGTCTATTATCTCATGCTGTTTTCAAAAATGCTCAGGTTCGAGCCGCCTCTGCTTTGGAAATACAAGCTTGAGGACTTCGGCTTCTCGGGCCCTGAAGACCCCGCAGTCACCGAGCTTTTCAACTATCTCCGCAGTGTCAGAGTATCTCACCTCAGAAGCGACATAAAGGCGGTGCACGACCCGAACTTTGACCACTTTATCCGCCTGAGAGACGACTGTACCGAAGAAAAATATGGCGACAGAAAAAGTCTTTTGGCAAGCGCTTTTATGCAGGCTCTGGTGTTTTCGGGTTCGCGCGGCGAAGGCCTGCCCTCCTCCCTTACCGACGGCGAACGTGCTCTTGTAGAGGATCTGATACGCGATGACACAAAAACACTGGCCTCCATCTTTTTTAACGACTCTACCGCAATTTTTTCTGCAAATAACCTTATATACATAACTGCATCCATTTATACCGGAAATGTGGAAAACGCCACCGAGGCTATTGAAGACTCAATATACCAGGATATTTCCAACGACAGGCTGCATGCTCATATGAGCACGGTAGTTTCCACCCGCCAGGTCTTCTTCTCCGCTCTTGAAAGCGGAGAGATAACGGTTGACGACTTTAGGTGAGAGACAGGCTTGGATGCAAGGAGCCGTTTTCTTAGCCCTCTTTTGAATACCCTAAAGGGCACTTTACCCTAAAGGGCACTTAGAGGGTGGCATGCCGAAGGCATGACGGGTGTTTGGCCGGCAGTCTTACGGCAGCATAAAGGCATACGTCAGAACGGTGTTGCCAAACCTCAGTCAGCTGCGCTGACAGCTCCTTTCAAAAGGAGCCTTGGACGCGGGGAGCGATTCGTGAATCGCCCCTACAATATCCCCCAGTCTGCTTCGCAGCCAGCCCCCTTTAGGCAAGGGGGCCATTAGCGTTAGGCAAGGGGGCCATATATCACAAAAAATATCCATCCACAGGTTGTGGATGGATATTTGTCTTTATTCGGGTGCTTTTAAGGACTCGACCATCGAGATGCTCCTGAGCCTGCGGCCCATGAACATACTTACGATGAAGGAGAACACAAAGGTCAGGATAAGCGACACAAGATAGCTCTGAGGCATGACGATGCGTCCGAACATGACGGCATCGACCTCGGCCTCGGCCGCTACAAAGGCATGGAGCACCTTGCCCAGACCCAGGCCGCACAGCGCGCCGATCAGCGTAAGCATATTGGTCTCGCGCAGGATGTACTGCGACACTTCCTTCTGGAAGAAGCCCAGCACCTTAAGTGTGGCGATCTCCTTGTGGCGCTCGTTGATGTTGATGTTGGTCAGGTTATAGAGGACTACAAAGGCCAGCAGGCCGGCGCATACGATCAGCAGCACAACGATCATGTCGATGCTCTTGAAGGTGTCGCTGAACTCGGCCGATGTGTCTTCGGTGAAGGTGACCGAGGTCGCCGTGGGGCATCTCAGCACCTTTGCGCCCAGTTCCTCGCGCTGAGCCTTCTCATAGGACTCCGATTTGCAGATGATGGTGTTATAGACAGGCTCCTCGCCGAAGGCCGCTTCGTATACATCGGGGGCCACATAGATATAGCCCTGAACATAGTTCTCGGTGATGCCGTCGACCCTGACCCTCGCCTCGGCATCCTCGCCGTTTACAAGGGTTATATAGTCGCCCGGCGCGAGCCCCATGTTGTTGGCCGCCTTCTCGGTGAGGATGACCTTACCTGTGCCGTATTCGATGGGGGCATAGCCCAGCCTCTCGCGGAAGAGGACGAAGTCAGAGAACCTCTCGGGCTCGGAGGGGACATAGATGCTCAGCTCGGTGGGGTTCACACCCTCGACATAGACCTTGCCGCTCTCACGGCGGATGGCCATGTTGTCGCCGCTCTCGTCCATGAGCTTTATAAGCCTGTGGTCGGTGACATGCTCCTCGGTCATGTCCTTTACGCCAACGGTCAGGTCGAACTTCCACAGCACATCGAACTGGTTATGGAGGATGTTGTCGATGGAGTCGCGCAGGCCAAAGCCGGTCACCATAAGGGCGGTGCAGCCGGCAACGCCGATGACCGTCATGAAGAAGCGCTTCTTATAGCGGAACAGGTTGCGCACCGTGACCTTGTGGTTGAAGCTGAGGCGGTTCCAGACGAAGCCGATGCGCTCGAGCAGCACTCGCTTGCCGGCCTCGGGCGCCTTGGGCAGCATGAGGGATGCCGACGATTCCTTAAGGCTGCCGCGGCAGACCGAAAGGGTAGCCAGCAGGATGCAGGCGATTATCGAGCCCGCCGCCATAAAGGCATATTTCCATATAAAGGGGGTGGAGAGGGGAGGCAGGCGATACATGATGGAGTAGGCGTGCCATATTACCCTGGGGAAGACGGTGAAGCCGATCATAAGGCCTACCGCGCTGCCCGTGAGGGAGGAGGCGAGGGCATAGAGCAGATACTTTGCCGTGATCTGGCCCGAGCCATAGCCCAGCGCCTTCATTGTGCCGATCATGCCGCGCTCTTCCTCGACCATTCGTGTCATGGTGGTGAGGCAGACAAGGGCGGCGATCAGCAGGAAGAAAACGGGGAACACCTTGGCGATGGAGGCCACCTTCTCGGTGTTGGACTCGAAGGAGGCGGGGGTGAGCATCATGGAGCGGTCGAGGATATACCACTTGGGGGCCTCGATGTCCTTGAGCTGCTCTTCGGCATCGAGGATCTTGACCTCGGCATCGTCCAGCTTCTGCTCGGCCTCAGCCTTGGCATCAAGATATTCCTGCTTGCCCTCGGCAAGGTCGATCTCGCCCTGAGCGATGTCGGCCTTGGCCTTGGCTATCTCTTCCTCAAGGGTCTTTTTGCCGTCTTCCAGCTCGATAAGGCCCTCGTTGTATTCCTTCCAGCCGTCATCAAGCTCGATCCTGGCATCACGAAGCTCGCGCTCGCCGTCCTCTATCTCGATGCGGGCATCCTCAAGCTCGCGCCTGCCGTCTTCTATCTCGGCGGCGGCATCGTCAAGCTCTTTTTTGGCATCCTCAAGCTCGATGCGGCCCTCTTCGATGGTGTCCCATGCGTCATTCAGCTGGCGCTTTGCGCTCGAAAGCTCGCGTTCGCCCTCTTCGACCTCCAGAAGGCCTGCGTCGACCTCCTTCTGAGCCGCTTCAAGCTGGGGGACGGTGGCTTCGATCTCGTCCCAGCCGTCGTCGATCTCCTTCTGGGCCGCCTCAAGGGGTTCGAGGTAGCTCGACATGGCGGGGACCCTCTTTAGCAGAGAGATAAGCTCTCTGGCTCCCGATACGCTGAGGCCGAACTGGCTCGCGATGGAGGAAGCACGGTCGTCCAGCTGCTTCTGGCCTTCCTCAAGCTGCACCTTTGCGGCCTCGATCCCGGCATAGCCGTCGTTTATGTCCTTCTGAGCCTGCTCGAGCTGTTCGCGGGCCTTTTTCAGCTTGCGTACGCCCGACTCGTAGTCAGCCCTGCCGTCTTCATACTTGGCAAGGCCCTCTTCATATTCCTTAAGGCCGTCTTCGTATTTCTGCTTGCCGTCTTCATATTCCTTAAGGCCGTCGTTGAACTCCCGAAGGCCCTCTTCATACTCTTTTTTGCCGTCCTGCAGCTCGATAAGGCCCTCTTCATAGTCCTTCTCGCCGTCAGTCAGCTCGACATAGGCATCGCGGAGCTCCTGCTCGGCATCACGGATCTCCTGCCTTGCCTCGGTCTCCTTCTCCTGAAGGGTCTTTTTGCCGTCGGCAATGTCGATCTCGGCCTGAGCTATGTCGGCCTCGGCCTTCGCGAATTCCTCCTCGGCCTCAGCCTCGGCATCGCGGAACTCCTGCCATGCATCATCGATCTTTTCCCTTGCCTCGCCCACTACCTTATCATGACGATGGTACTTCTGGGTGTCGGAAAGATCCTCGATGCGTGCTGTTACGGGATCGATAATATCAAAATATTCGTCGCTGAGGGATATCTCGCTGCCCGAGTTCTCCACCCTCATGACGATCTCGGTGTAATAGTCGGTGGTGAAAAGGCTGTCGCTGACATACATGATGCCGCCGATCGAGCCTGCGCCGATGGTGGTGGACTCGCGCATCATCGACATATAGTATGGGTTGTCGACGGTGCCGACAACGGTAAGGGTCTTTCCGGCAAAATCGTCCTCTACAGCATCGTCGTTCTCGGCCGACACGGTCAGGGTGTCGCCCACATTGATGGGCTTGATGGCCGAAACGGTGCTCTCGACAAGGCACTCGCTTTCGTTTTCGGGCAGCCTGCCCTCCGAGAGCTTAAGTCTGTTAATGCCCTGCGAGAGGGGGTCCTCATCGTCTGCGGCATAGACCTTTACGGCGATGGTGACGCCGTCCTGATTGGTAAATAGTATATCCTGCGTTTTGCGGGGCTCGATGGCGCTTATGCCCTCGACCTTACGGAGAGCCTCCACATCATCGTCGTCGAGGCCCACGTTGGAGATGACCTTGATATCCTCAAGGGCATGCTGATCGAACCATGCCGTGCCGGTGGCGGCCATGTCGGGTGTGGCGGCCATAAGGCCTGCGAGGAAGCCTACGCCGAGGGCCGAGATGGCGAATATGGCGGCAAAGCGGCCGAAGGAGCTCTTTACCGAGCGCAGGATAGATTTGAGATATATCCTGTTCACTTTACCACTCGATCCTTTCTACCGGTGTGGGGTTCTGGTTGACCGTCATGGAGGTCACCTGGCCGTTTCTGACCGTGATGACCCTGTCGGCCATGGCGGTGATGGCCTGATTGTGGGTGATTACGATGACCGTCTTGCCGGTTTTGCGGCAGGTGTCCTGCAGCAGGCCGAGGATGGTCTTGCCCGTCTGATAGTCGAGTGCGCCGGTAGGCTCGTCGCACAGCAGGATCTTGGGGTTCTTGGCGATGGCGCGTGCGATGGAAACTCGCTGCTGCTCGCCGCCCGAAAGCTGGGCAGGGAAGTTCCCGAGGCGGTCGCCCAGGCCTACCGAGCGGAGGGTCTCGGCCGCATCGAGGGGTTCGCGGCAGATGGCACCGGCCAGCTCGACATTCTCAAGGGCGGTGAGGTTCTGAACGAGGTTGTAAAACTGGAATACGAAGCCTACATCAAAGCGGCGGTAGGCGGTGAGCTGACGGTCGTTCATAGCCGATACCTCCACCCCGTCCAGCATGACCTTTCCTCCGTCGCAGCTGTCCATGCCGCCGAGGATATTGAGGATGGTGGTCTTGCCTGCGCCCGAGGGGCCGACGATTACTACGAACTCGCCCTTTTCGATCTCGAAGTTTACGTCGCGGGCAGCATATATCTCCTGCTGACCCATTATGTATTTCTTAGTGACCTTCTCAAAGCTGATATAAGCCATGGGTGATGCTCCTTTACGCATTTTTTGCTATTTTACATTATAT
>JAFOHJ010000103.1 GCA_017421885.1 Clostridia bacterium | reverse complement strand
CGATGTTGACTGCCAGCGCGGTGTTCATGCCGCCTACGCCCTGAGGACCGATGCCCAGCTGGTTGATCTTTTCCAGCAGCTCGTTTTCGAGATCTGCATAGAAGGGATCGCTGTTGCGGACGTTGGTGCTTCTCATCAGTGCCTTTTTGGCAAGATATGCTGCCTTATCGAAAGTGCCGCCTACACCTACGCCTACCACGATGGGAGGACAGGGGTTGGGGCCGGCTTCTTCAACGACCTTGAGAATAAATTCCTTGACGCCCTGAAGGCCGTCGGAGGGCTTGAGCATCTTGAGCTGGCTCATGTTCTCGCTGCCGAAGCCTTTGGGGGCAACGGTGACCTTGACCTTGTCGCCGGGAACGATCTCATAGTAGATCATGGCAGGGGTGTTGTCCTTGGTGTTGACGCGATCCAGAGGATCCTTTACTACCGACTTGCGGAGGCAGCCTTCGCCATAACCCTGACGTACACCCTCGTTGATAGCTTCATTAAGGTCGCCGTTGATATGAACATCCTGACCGATCTCAAGGAATACGCAGGCTACGCCTGTGTCCTGGCAGATGGGGACATACTTTTCTTCAGCGATCTCATAGTTCTCTTTGATAATGCCAAGGATGTTCTTTGCAAGATCCCAGGGTTCGTTCTGGCATCCGGCGCAGATCCTCTCCTTGATATCAGAGGGAAGGAAGGAGTTGGCTTCCATGCAAAGACGCTTTACCGCAGAAGTGATCTCCTGCGCGTTGATCTCTCTCATTGTATTCACTCCCATATATATTTTTTGGTGTGTGCTGACCGTAAAACGGCAACAGAAATAAGATGAGGCTTTTACATGCAATCTGACTGATAGACATATTAGCTTCATCATATAGCACTAATGTATCACTTATGGCCGGAAGGTGCAAGATTTACCACGAAAAATGTTTTGTATATTTTTTATCAATTTTATTGTGAGGGGTGAACAAAGGCTGTTAATAAAGTATGTCAGGCAATATTATCCTTCTTTATTAACATTTGTGATAAAAGAACAGAGGTTTTCCAAAAGCCTGTTAAATAATGTAATTAAATGTTGTTTCCTGACTTGGATTATGTTAATATCATAACGAGTCAAACTGGACTGTTTAATTTGGGTTATTATATCAGAAGAGGTATTATATGATTATCAAAGTTTTACTGGCTGCAATTGGGGCGATATTTGCCCTTCTGGGTATTGCGGTCATCAGAGCGCTTATGCTTAAGCCGACTGCCGCAATGACGGCAACTCCGCCCGAGTCCGATCCCGAGCGTTCGGCTGAATATGGCCGTAAGCTGTCGGAAATGATCAAGGTGGAAACGGTTTCCTCCAAGGGAGAGACCGATTTTTCCAAGTATCGTGATTTTCAGGAAGGACTCAGAGCGCTTTTCCCCAATGTGTTTGAAAAGTGTGAGATCTACCATCCTGGCGAAAGCCTGCTGGTTCGTCTTCCCGCATGCGGAGAAGCCAAGGGCGAGCCTATCCTGCTCATGAGCCATCACGATGTCGTTCCTGCTCAGAATGAGGGCTGGAAACACGCTCCCTTCAGCGGAGACATTGATGAGAACGGCGCTGTCTGGGGCAGAGGTACTGTTGACACCAAATGCTCGCTCATGTGCGAGCTTCAGGCTCTTGAAGAGCTTATTGTCGAGGGTTGGCAGCCTGAGAAGGATGTTTATATCGCCAGCTCCTGCACAGAGGAGTGGGGCGGCCCCGGTGCTCCCGCAACGGTTGACTGGCTTGAAGAACGCAATATCCGTCTGGGTATGCTGCTTGACGAGGGCGGCATGATCCTTAAGGATCCCATTGCAGGTGTAAACGGCAGATACTGTATGGTAGGTGCTCTCGAAAAGGGAAGCGGCAGTGTCAAGCTGGTAGCCAAGGATCACGGAGGTCATGCCAGCGCTCCCGGCAGAAACACAGCTCTTGTTCGCCTGAGCGGCCTTGTTCAGGATATCGAAAAGAACTCGCCTTTCAGATGCGAGCTTGCTCCGGTCGTTCGCGAGATGTTCGTTCGCCTTGCGCCCAACTCGGGTTTTCTGTATAAGCTGGTTTTCTCCAACCTGTGGCTTTTTGAGATGCCTCTCAAAAAGATCCTTCCCGGAATGGTGCCGGTAGTTGGAGCTATGATAAAGACCACATGTGCATTCACAACAGCAGGAGGT
>JAFOHJ010000102.1 GCA_017421885.1 Clostridia bacterium | reverse complement strand
GTTCGAGGAAATGTCGGTTCCGAAATACTTCTCCGACAGCTCCTTGAGCTTGCCTGACTCGGCAAGGTCATTAAGAGCTTTGTTGACAGCCTCTACAAGAGATGCGCTGCCTTCGTCCTTGGGCATGGGGATGCCTACCGATGTTGCCTCGCTGTCAAGTGTTGCGATCTTGATGTCGGCATCGGGATGGCTTGCCAGATAGTCATAGAATGTGACCTCGGCATTGACTGTGGCAATAATAAGTGCGAGTGTGAATGAGATAAGGGTCAGCGGCATGGTGACCGTCAGGCCCGGAAGAAGCATTTTAGGGAACGAATCAATAAGAAGTTCCCAGAGTTTTGTATCCAACATTTGACAACCTCCTTGTCGGGCATATTATACACCCTAAAGTGAACTTTAAGTCAAGAGGGTAAAGTGATAATACCAATATATAAAAACAGCCCGGAAGAAATGATCTTCCGGGCGATGGTTATCTGAGCTTTGCAATGAGTTCGCGGAGAACTTCACGTGCATCGGCCACCACCTTATAGTGGGCAGCCGAGAAGATGGGAGCCTCGGGGTCGGTGTTGACGGCGATGATCTTCTTTGCGCCGCCAATGCCGGCAAGATGCTGCACCGCACCCGAAATGCCGAAGGTGATAAGCAGGTCGGGCGCCACCGAAACGCCGGTCTGGCCTATCTGGTGGCTGTGGTCGGCCCAGCCGAGGTCAACGAGAGGACGGGATACGCCCACCGATGCGCCCAGAAGCTCGGCCAGCTCATATATAAGCTTCATATTCTTCTGCGAGCCGATGCCGCGTCCGGCCGAAACGATGATCCTCGCATCGGCTATGCTCTCCCTGGCTTCGGCAGCCGAACGGGATATGAGCTTTACCGCGCTCTCATGGGGGATAAAGTCGATCTCGGATATCTCGCCGTGGCGCGAGGGTTCGGGAGAGGGCCTCATAAAGATACCGGGGCGGACGGTGGCCATCTGAGGTCTGCGGTCCGGGCAGGTGATGGTAGCCATAAGGTTGCCGCCGAAGGCAGGACGGGTCTGAAGCAGCAGGCCCTTTTCGCGGTCGATGTCAAGTACAGTGCAGTCGGCTGTCAGGCCACAGCCCAGTCTTGCCGCCACTCTGGGTGCAAGCGAGCGCCCAAAGGGGGTGGCTCCGAAGAGGATAGCCTCAGGCTTATGCTCTCCGATGAGGTGGCAGATAGTTTCGGCATAGGGAAGGTCGAGAAGGTCGTCGAATACCTTATCAGTTCCCACAAAGACCCTGTCGGCACCGCCTGCAATCAGCTCGAGGGCATGATTGTGGGCATCCGAGCCGAAGATGAGGGCGGTGACATCGGTGCCGCGGATATCGGCCAGCTCGCGTGCCTTGCCGGTAAGCTCGAGGGCAACGTCTATGGGAGCGCCTCCGCGGCTCTCGGCAAACACCCATATTCCGCTGTACTGCGAGAGGTCGTTTTCATTTTTCTCCTCGGTCACAAGGGAAAGGGCCGAAAGAGGGCAGGAATCGAGGCATATCCTGCAGAGGATGCAGGCATCCTGATCTATAACAGCGGCTCCGTTTTCTATAGTTATGGCGTTCTGAGCGCAGGTGCCGGCGCACATGCCGCAGCCCACGCATTTTTCGCGGTCAACTCTGATATATGCAGCCATCACAGCACCTCCTTAATGATGTCGGCCAGCCTGCCGGTGATCTCGTCGAGGTCGCCCTCTACCGGCGTGGCTACCGAGCTGCGCTGGGGAGTAAAGGTCCTTACGACCTGAGTGGGCGAGCCGCTGAGGCCTACCTTCGTAAGGTCGGCCGAGAGGTCGGCTGCAGTGAATATCTGAACGCTGGCTTCATGGCCGTATCTGACTCCGGGAATGTTGGCCATTCGGGGCAGGTTTATGTCCTTGAGGACGGTTATAAGGGCGGGCAGGGGACATTCGAGTACCATGGATCCCTCGCCGGTGTCCTTTCTGACAGTGATTTTTTCGCGAGTAATGTCAATGACCTCGCACACATCGGTAATGTGGGGAATGCCCAGATGCTCGGCCAGCTCGGGGCCTATCTGAGCCGTGTCGCCGTCGACGGCCATCTTGCCGCAGAGAATGAGAGAGGGCTCATACTGCCTGCACCAAAGCGAAAGGGCATAGGAGGTGGCAAGGGTGTCGGCTCCGGCAAAAGCGCGGTCGGACAGCAGCACTCCGCGGTCGGCGCCTCGGCTGCAGGCATCGCGCAGCAGGCGCTCGGTGTCAGGGATTCCCATGCTGAGAACTACCACTTCGCCGCCCAGCTTTTCCTTGATGCGAACGGCTTCCTCGATGGCGAAGGTGTCGAAGGGATTTACTACCGACTGCCTGCCGTCACGGATGATGGTGTTGGTGACGGGGTCGAGCCTTACCTCGTTGGAGGAGGGTACCTGTTTTATGCAAACGGCTATTTTCATTTATTTCTGCCTCCCTTCAAGGGTAAAGAGGTTTCCGATGCCGTAAAGGCCCTTGGGGTCGAGCGCCAGCTTGAGCCTGCGCATCTCTTCAATGTGCCTTTCGCCATACATGATGGTGAGGAAGGGTGCTTTGAGCTTGCCTACGCCGTGCTCGGCTGAAACGGCGCCGCCCATTTTGGTGACCGTCTGGGCCCATGCGGCAAATATCTCCTTGCCGCGGCGGTGATCTTCGGCATTTCGGGGAAGGATATTGACATGGAGGTGGTTGTTGCCGATGTGTCCCCATGTGGCATATTCAAGGCCCTCGTTTCTGAGAACTTCGCGGTAGAGGGCGGTTATCTCACTAAGGTACTGGTCGGGCACCGACATATCGCTGCCCAGCTTGGTGATGACGGGGTCGATCCTGCGGCGCTGGTCGATGAGCATATTTACGCTCTCGGGAACGGCATGGCGGAAGAACTGGAGCTTGTCGCGGTCGCCGCCTGTGCGTGCCACCCAGGTGTTATAGGGGCTGGCTCCGCAGCGGGCCATAAGGTCGCCCACCTCGATGGTATGTTCATAGGCCTCGTCTTCGCTCTCGCAGTGGAGCTCGACATAGACGGCGCAGCCATAGCGCTCGTCGATGGGAGGCAGCGATGAGAAAGCAGGGCTGTTCGCCCTCTGGGATCTGAGGATATCGAGGGCATGGGGATCGAAGTATTCGAAAGATGCGGCACAGTCCAGCATATGTCGGGCATCAATGACAAAATCGGTGGCCTGCTCTTCACTCTGGAAGAAGCAGGTTATGCCCCAGATGGAGGAGGGCAGAGGCATCAGCATGATCTCGATCTCGGTGATGAGGCCGAGGGTGCCGTCAGAGCCGATAAAGAGGTCGACGGCATCCATATCGCTCTCTATGTAATAGCCCGATGCGTTCTTGGTGTGGGGCATATTGAAGGTGGGCAGGTCGAGGGTGACGGAATAGCCATCGTCGCAGCTGAGGGTGAGCTTTCTGCCCTCGGCAAAGGTCTGTCCGCGCACAAGGGTCAGAGGATGGCCCTCGGGAAGGATGACCTTAAGGCTGTTAATGTGCCCTCTTACGGGGCCGTATTTATAGCTGCGTGCGCCCGATGCATTGCAGGCCACCATGCCGCCTATGACGGCCGAGGTCTCGGTGGGGTCGGGAGTGAAGAACTGCTCGCGGTCTTTGCGGAAGCTTTCATAGACCTGGAGGGAGGCAGCGTCCCAGCCTCTTGTGTCAAAGCGCTTCATTTCGAGGTCCTTGCGCAGGCGCGAGAGGATAACGCCGGGCTGGAGCCTTACGGTGTAACGGCCGCGCGCCATACCCATGCCTAGAGTTTTGTCCATCTTTGTGGTGTTGAGGATAAGGCCGCCGCCGGGAACGGCGCCTGCGGCAAGGCCGGTGCGTCCGCCCTGGATGGTTATTGGAAGGCCTTCGGAATAGGCCTCCTTCATGACCTCGAGGGCCTCAGCGTGATTCTTAGGGAAGGCAACAAAGGCGCACGAGCCGGTCGAGCGCGATTCGTCGCGCAGATATTCGGAATATTCTTCGGTATAGGGTCGTATGAGCTTGCTTTCCAAAGAGATCCCTCCTTGATGATCTGATGTATGTCGTGGGGCAGGGGATATCCCGCCCTGAGATATTTGATGGGATAATTCTCCCTATAGTATTATTTTAGCACAGCTTTCAGGATAAACAACTTAATCTTTACAAAAAAATGATAAGGTAATATAATGAATTTATAAAGAAAAAGAAGGGAGGCGCAAAAGGCCTTTTTCTCACCCCGGAAAAGGGTTTGTATCTTCAGGGCAGAGTGAAAATCTCGACTGGCGGTAAAGTCCGCGAGCGAAAGCTGATTCGGTGGAACTCCGAAACCAACGGTACAGTCCGGATGAAAGAAGATATGAACAGCGAAAGCTAAATACAGGTCATATCTCGTAAGGAGAATTATGAGAAACAACAAAAACAGGCTGTCTGCCAGAACCATGGTCTCGGTGGCTATGATGGCGGCTGTGTCGTTCGTGCTGATGCTCTTTAACTTCAGCGTGCCCTTCATGCCGTCCTTCATCAAGCTGGATATTGCCGAGCTTCCCGCCCTTGTCACTTCCTATGCCCTCGGCCCGTTGGCCGGTGTGGCAGTGTGCTTCATCAAGAACTGCCTCCATCTGTTCAACACCTCGACGGGCGGAGTAGGCGAGCTGTCGAACTTTATCCTCGGCGCTTCCTTTGTCTTCACGGCAGGTATGTTCTATAAGCGTAAGAAGAACCGCACCAGTGCCCTTGTGGGCGCGGTGATCGGCGCGCTGTGCATGGCGGCCATCAGTGTATTTTCCAACTATTATAACGTTTATCCGGTATATACGGCCTTTATGCCTCTCGAGGGCATCATCGCGGCCTATCAGGCCATCATCCCTTCGGTCGATAACCTTTGGGAAGCCCTCGTGATCTTCAATATGCCTTTTACCTTCTTCAAAGGCATGCTTGTCACAGGAATCAGTTTCCTGATCTATAAAAAAATAGCTCCCATTCTTAAGGGCAACAAGTAAACATGATCAAAGGGGGAGCGTTTATCTGCTCTCCCTTTTGTTTTAAAATAACGCAGGAGGAATAAAAATTATGTTTGATCTGCTTATCAAAAACGGCCTTATTGTCGACGGCAGCGGCAGCACGCCATATATCGGCTCAGTCGCAGTCAAAGACTCGAAAATAGCCGCAGTCGGCCCCGATGTAAGCGGCGAGGCCGCACGTGTCATCGATGCCGAAGGACTCATCGTATCTCCCGGATTTATCGACAGCCACAGCCATTCCGACCAGGAGATCCTTCTCGGCCCCGACGGCTATAATATGCTCGAGCAGGGCATCACTACCCAGATCACCGGCCAGTGCGGCATGGGTCCTGTGCCCGCATATCCCGGCCTCTTTGAAGGTATCAGGCAGAAATACGGCCAGGAAAAGGTAGACGAGCTCAACGAGATCTGCTCCAGCTACAAGGGCTTCCTTGAAGCCGTCGAGAAGCTGGATCTTGGCGTTAATATCGCCTTCTATGCCTCTCAGGGCAACATCCGCGGCAAGGTAATGGGCTTCAGAATGGGCGATGCCAACGAAGAAGAGACCGAAGAGATGAAGAAGCTCATGGCCGAGGCCATGGAGGCCGGATTCCTCGGCTTCACATCGGGCCTTATCTATGCTCCCTCCATCTATGCCGGCACAAAGGAGCTTATCGAGATCGCCAAGGTTGCCAATAAATATGGCGGCAACTATGCTTCCCATATCCGCGGAGAGGGCTGCAAGGTCAAGGAGGCCATGCTCGAGGCTATACATATCGGTGAAGAATCGGGTATTCCCGTCGTCATCTCTCACCTCAAGGTAAAGGGCAAGCAGTATGAGGGTGAATCGGTCAATATGCTCAAGATCATCGACGACTATAACGCAAAGGGCGCAACGGTGTGGGCCGAGCAGTATCCCTATCTTGCCAGCGCCACATCGCTCACCAGCCAGATCCCGCCCCAGTTTGCCGAGGGCGGCAACCATAAGATGATCGAGCGCATGAAAGATCCTGCAATGAGAAAAGAGATGGAAAGATGCGTCTTTGAGGAATACGAAAAGTTCGAGAGCAACATCTATGGCGCAGGTTATGACGGCGTTCTTATCACCGAGGCATATCAGACACCCCAGTATGTCGGCAAGTATATCTCCGAGATCGCCGAGGCCGAGGGCAAGCATCCCTTCGATACTATCTGCGACATCATCACAGCCAATAACGGCGTAGTCCAGTGCAACTACTTCTCGCAGAACGAGTCTGACATGCTGCGCATCATTGCCCATTCCAGAGTCATGGGCGGCTGTGATGCCTCCAACTATACAGAGCATCAGGATCCCGAGCGCCAGGGCGGCGGCCATCCCAGAGGCACATCCACGATGGTAAGACGTCTCGAGCTTATCCGTGACCACGACCTTCTGCCTATCGAAGAGTCGATCCGCCGCATTACAAGCCTCGCGGCTCATGTAGCTCACCTCGAGGGCGTCGGCCAGCTTAAGGAAGGCATGTTTGCCGATATTTGCGTATTTGACTATAAGGGCCTTAAGGCTAATTCCGACTTTGTACATCCCTTCCGCAAAAACGAGGGCATCGAGTATGTTGTTGTCGGCGGCAAGGTAGCCGTAGAGAAGGGCACCTTCAACGGCACACGCAACGGCCGTGTTCTCAGGCGCGCCGCAAAAAAATAAGGGGGCAGTTATGGAAAAGCTTATAAAGGGCACCCATCATATTTCGCTTAAGGCTAACGGCAAAGAGAAGTTCGACGAGCTGGTGCATTTCTATCACGATATCCTCGGCCTGCCCTTCATCCGCAGGTGGGGCGAGGGGGATAAGTCGTCGGCCATGCTGGACACCGGAAACAGCATCATGGAACTGGGGGCATCGGGCGATGACAACTGCCTTAGCGGCAGCATCCGTCACTTTGCTTTGGCCACCGATCAGGTTGACCGCTGTGTTGAGGTCGTAAGAGCCGCCGGATATAAGATCACCGTCGAGCCCAAGGATGTCGTGATCGCGTCCGAGCCGCCTCTGCCCATTCGCATAGCCTTCTGCATCGGCCCCTGTGGAGAGGAAATAGAGTTTTTCTGTGAGAAATAACGAGAAATAATAATAAAGGCTTCGACCATAAAAAGTCGAAGCCTTTTAATATGCTTATTTTCTGCCCTTTCTGGCAACACAGCGATAGATCTTCATGCCCTGCTCGGTGAAATTGCGCTCATACTCGGTCATAACATTGTCAAAGTCGGTCGAGTGGAGGTCGAAGGTAACATCATAGAGGGTATATCCGAACTGTGAATAGCTGCACAGCGAGAACTCGAACAGGCCGGTGTTGTCGGTCTTCTGATGGATCTCGCCGCCGTCCTTGAGGAAACGGTCGTATACGCTGAGGTAGTTTTCGTGGGTCAGGCGGCGCTTATGGCGCTTTTTGGGAGGCCAGGGATCGGAAAAGTTGAGATAGATCCTGTCGACCTCATCCTTATCGAATACATCGGCCAGAGTGTTGGCATCGGCATCGATGAAAAGAACGTTGGTGAGCCCTTCGGTCATGACTTTTTCGAGGGCCAGAAGCAGGACGTTCTGATATTTCTCGACGGCAACGAACATAATATCGGGGTTGCGCTTTGCCATCTGAACGACAAAGTCGCCCTTGCCACAGCCGATCTCAAGATGGAGTTCGCCGCCTTCACGGCCAAAGGCTTCGCGCCATTTGCCTTTGTTGAGCGAGGGCTCGGCCACCGAGAAGGCAGCGCATTTCTCAAGGCGTGTGTCAAGGTTCTTTTTTCTTCTCATTCTCATATATATCACCACATTTAGAATTATTTCTGACCCTAATATTATAATGGCAAATCCGTTTTAAAGCAATAAAAAACGTATCGACTTGACGGAGAGGGAAGGGATAGGGTATCATAAGATATCCGGAGGAACTGACTATGAAAAAGATCATTGCCGCCGCGGTGGCCCTTTCACTTATGATGCTGTGGGGCTGCGGAAGCGACGGAGAATATTATACAAAAGAAAAACATGTTGAAAAGGAAAAGGTCTCGCTGTCTGATGATAACTCATCCAGCATCACCGGCTACTACACCCTCAAGGGCGCCATTATGAATATGGTCAATATGGCGGTAGCTGAGGATGTGCTGAAGATCGGTGAATACAGCGGCGACCTCGACACCGACCTTCAGACCATCATCAGCGAGATCACAACGGTGGACCCCATCGGCATCTATGGTGTTTCCTCCATCAATATCGAGCAGACGAGAGTACTGACATACCGCGAGGTATCGGTGAGCATCCAGTATAAAAAGAGTCCCGAGGAGATCAGAAACATCATTTCGGTAGGCGGTGAATACGAGCTTCTCAACCGTATCAGCCTCATGCTCGACGATTATGGTTCTTCGGCGGTATTTGCGGTATCCGACCCCGATTTTGTTCCGCAGGACATCGATAAGATCATCTATACTTTGTGGATGCGCACGGGAGCAAGGGCCATCGGACTTGACGGAGTCAACGTGTCGGAATATCCCGAAGACAGCGAGAGGTTCATTCTCGAACTTGATCCTGTGTATATCATGGAGCATGAGGAGCTGGAGCACCTCGCGGAGGAGACCTATGCAAAGGCAGCCGAGGCGGCATCACTTATCGAGGGCGAGAGCCTCATGGAGAAGATAGGCGGCATCAACACCTATCTTGCCGCTAATGTTATTTTCGACACAAGCGCCCAGCGAGTCGTAAATGAAATGCAGGGCGGCCAGCGAAAGACCAATGTCTACACCGCCTGCGGAGCACTTATGGAGGGCGAAGCGGCACAGTCGGGCTTTGTTCTGGCGGCTTCGGCCATGCTTGAGAGTCTCGGCATCGAGCATACTGTCGAAGCCGGCACTGTGGGCGATGATATTTGGTCGTGGATCGTGATCGGTGTCGAAGATGAGGACTGGATCTTCGACCCCACGGCGATCCAGGTAGGCCGAGATGTCTTCTTTGCCCCCGAAAGCGAGATCGGCACAAATTACATCAAGTGGTAAAAAATAGCCCCGGACATATGTCCGGGGTTTTATATAAAAGCTACTTGTTTGCAATTGAGGTATGGCATATAATTAGAAAATGGGTACGTAAGTGATTTTGGGAAATATATCGCTTTGCAAATTTGATGTTTAATAGGACATGGCTACCGCTACCACTG
>JAFOHJ010000101.1 GCA_017421885.1 Clostridia bacterium | reverse complement strand
ATTCCGAAGAGATAGGCATCGGCGGCACATATGTCCCCGGGGGTGTTTCCGAATATATCGCCATCGACATCGGCCTCATCGGCCCCGACTATGACGGCAACGAGCATTGCGTCACCATCTGCGCCAAAGATAACGCAACTCCCTATGACTATGAGCTGACTTCCCGCCTCATCGAGACAGCCAAGCGCGCCGGCCTGAATTATGCAGTAGATATCTTCTACCGCTACGGCACCGACGGTTCGGCCTCTCTCCGCGCCGGCAACAACCTCCGCGCAGCCGCCTTCGGCATGCCCGTATGGTGCAGCCACGGCATGGAGCGCACCCATATCGACAGCCTCAACAACACAACCGATCTGCTGACGGCTTACGTACTGGGCGAATAATCAATGCGGATGTTTTCCCCGGGGCCTTAAGCGCTCCGGGGAATATTTTTCTCACAGAAGGTGAAAACATGAAGCTTTACTGCCCCGATTATTATACTTCCTTTAAATGTATCGCCGACAAATGCCGCCACAGCTGCTGTGTCGGCTGGGAAATCGACATCGATGAAGATACCCGCGAGTTCTACCGCACAGTCGAAGGCCCTCTCGGAGAACGCCTAAAAAAAGGCATCCGCGACGGCGAGGACGGAGCCCATTTCATCCTAGGCGAGCATGAACGCTGCCCCTTTCTTAATAAAGACGGCCTGTGCGACCTCATAACCGAGCTGGGCGAAGAAAGCCTGTGCCAGATATGCACCGACCACCCCCGTTTCCGTAGCTTCTATCAGGACCGTATAGAGATAGGCCTGGGGCTTTGCTGTGAAGAGGCAGCAAGGATGATCCTCACACGCGACGAAAAAACAAATATCATCCGTCTTGTTGACGACGGCGACCTTGATACCTTTCTTATAGAAGAAATAAATCTTATCAAGTGGCGTCAGCAGCTTATAAATATCGTTCAGGACCGCACACTGCCTGTGCTTTACCGTCTTGACAAAATGCTGGATTTTGCCGAGGCCGAGTTGCCTCAAAAGACTCCTGCCGAGTGGGCCGCTGTCCTGAAACCTCTCGAAAGACTAGATCACGAATGGGATGGGTGGCTCGGAAACCTTGAGGACTTCGCCTTAAAAGCTATGCCCTTCCCAATGGAAGATAAATGGCAGACACCCCTTGAACAACTGGCCGTTTACTTCCTCTACCGCCATATTCCCGGAGCACTGGAGGACGGCGACTTCGAAGGCCGCGCGGCCTTTGCAGCCCTTTCGGTAAGAATCATCGGCGCGCTGCTGTGCTTAAGCGATGACTTCTCTATGGAAGAGCTTATCGACATAGCAAGGCTCTATTCCTCCGAGATCGAGTATTCCGATGACAACACCTATGCCCTTCTTGACGAGCTCGCCCAGTGACCGACACTCAAACTCCGCAGACTGTTTGTGATCCTGCCTCCGGGCATGATAGGGTATGTTCATAAACAAACAGCAAATCAAGGAGACGTGATTCACATGATCGACATCACAGGCGATACCCACATTCCAATCGATATCCATAAGCTGGCCTCGCGCAACTATCCCGAATCCAAAGGCATGACCAAGAATGACTATGTCATCATTACCGGCGATTTCGGCGGTGTGTGGGATGGCTCTAGCGAAGATGAATACTGGCGAAAATGGCTGGACAAAAAGCCGTTCACCACCCTTTTTGCCGACGGCAACCACGAGAACTTTGGCCTGCTGGCAAAATACCCGGTGGTCGACTTTATGGGCGGCAAGGCTCACAAGATCTCTGACAGCATCTATCATCTGATGCGCGGCTATGTATTCGACATTGAAGGCAGGAGCTTTTTTGTTATGGGCGGTGCCGCTTCTCACGACAAGGAATACCGCGAAGAGAATATTTCGTGGTGGAGCGAAGAAATGCCTAACAACGAAGAAATGAAACGAGGGCTGGAAAACCTTGAAAAGCGCGGCTTCGAGGTGGACTATATCATCTCGCACTGCGCCCCTGACCATATTCAGGACATCGTCTGCTATTACCGCGAGCAACTGCGCGGCAGTACCACCGTCTATGCCAAAGACAGCCTTACCGGATATCTGCAGCAGGTGATGGACCGCTGCTCATTCAAAAAATGGTTCTTCGGCCACTATCATCTCGACCGCGAGATCAACGACCAGTTCCGCGCACTCTACTATGACATTATAAGAATCGATTAACATAACAGGAGGCCCGGTATGAATCAGAAAGACATGGATAATATCCTTGCGCGGCTTAACACCATGGAAGGCATGGTAGTGCCTAAAAACGCCCTTAAAAACAGTTCGGCTCCCGGCGGCATCAAGGCGGCCTTCGACCGCATTGCCGAGGAAGTGGGAAACTGCAAAGCCCAGAAAAGTATGCTGGGCGGCTTCAGCCTCAAGGGCAGCTTCGGAAGCTGCCAATGGAGCTGCTCGTGGAGCCCCTTTTCGGGCAGCAAGGAGCTTATTGACATTAAGATAAGCGGTTATGAGCCCTGTGTTCCTCCCTTTGAGCTCAGCAAAGGCGCAGGCAAGGCAAGTGCCGACGATATCATTGCCTTTCTCAAGGCTGTAAGAGATAAATAAGATGCATTAACCCCCGGATGCCATATCCGGGGGTTAATTTTATCAAAACGTCTTCCCTTTGTCTGAAAGCTATGATATCATATTATTATAAATTATTTTAAAACGAGGAGCTTGTGATGAATAAGGTTTTGAAATATGTTCTGCCCGGATTTCTGCTTTGCGCAGCGGCATATTTATCATTAATGTTTTTCGGGCCTCAGAAGCTTTCACTCGAGGAGGCTTATGCCGACCCGGAGGTCATGGCTTTTCTGACCGAATCAGGCAGACTGAATGAGCTGCCAATTCCCGAAGAAAAAACCGATGTTTCAGCCGATAAAAAACAGCTTGCCGACAAATACGGCCTTGACGTTTCATCCAAAGATGAAGCGCATGATGAAGGGTTTGTCATCATCGAGTATGACGGCGGCAAAATAACCGATGTTTATTATGTCCCGGCTAATGGAAATATCGGAGTTTCGGTAAAAGAGTGATTTTACATTGTTTTTCTATATAATTTTCTAT
>JAFOHJ010000100.1 GCA_017421885.1 Clostridia bacterium | reverse complement strand
TGGTCTCGAATCCATCGGCTGTCGAGCCTTCCACCGCTGCTATAGCCTCGAAAAGATCAATACGCCCTGCAAGCTCAGGCACATTGGCGAAGAAGCTTTTGCTTTCTGCATACAGCTCCATCGCTTCGACCTTCCCGAAGGCCTTGAGACGATTGAAGGCGGAGCATTCCTGACCTGCCGAAGTCTTGAGGATATGACTATCCCCTCTACTGTCACTACGATTGCTCCGCTGATCTTCATGCAATGCGAGAACCTTCAGTGGGTGACCATCCCTGAAAGTGTGATCTCTATCCATCCCACCGCTTTCCGCCTCTGCAGCAATACGGTCATATATCTCCCCGAAGGCAAAACAATGAGCGCTAATGATCTTTGTTCCGTATGCTTTTACGACCCTATAGACCAGCTTGAAAATATGGCTGAGATCCCTTATGGTTGGATGGCCTTTAATCAGGAACTAAAAAGCCTGACCATTCCCGGAAATATCAAGGTTATCGGCGATAATGCCTTTATTTCCGCATGGGAACTGAAAGAGCTCACCCTTTGTGAAGGACTGGAGGAGATAGGAATAGGCGCATTTGAAAACAGCATCATCGAGCAGCTCGCTCTTCCCTCTACTCTGAAATCGGTTGGCCGATATGCATTTGGCTATACGAAGCTTAAGGATGTATTCCTGAATAGTAATGATACAGACTTCGGATACTATTCCTTCTCTACCGATACCCATATCGAATGTCACGGAGGCAGACTGCCCCATGATGCCATAGCTCACGAGTATGACGATGACTACAGCGATGATTATGACGAGTATGAGAATTATGACGAATATGTCGAATATGAAGAAGGCAAAAAGCCCGATCCCCTGCCTGAGGACGCCGCCGAAGTTCCCATCCGATATTATATGTTCTATCCTAACGATACCGTGACCCTGCCCAAAGGTATAAAAGTTATCGGTGAAGAGGCATTCCATGAAGCCGGGATAACTGAGATCGAACTGCCCTATGGCTGCCAGCGCATCGAAGATGCTGCCTTCCGCTGCTGCAACAAGATGAGAAAAATAATCATACCCGAAACTGTCAGCTTCTTCGGTGCCAGCGCATTTGCAGCCTGCACAGAACTTCAGGAAATAACCATCCCCGAAGGAACAGAAGTGATCCCCTATGACTGCTTTATCAGCTGCACTTCTCTCAGAAAGGTGATCATTCCCGAAAGCGTCAGGAGCATTGAGGGTCTGGCTTTCAGTAGCTGCCGCGCTCTTGAAGAAATAGTTATCCTGAGTCCCAGCATCGAGATCACAGAAAATGCCTTCGACGGCTGTGAATCACTTTCTGATGAAAGCATCGATAAACTCAGAAGCCTCGGCGCTGCTGTCAGAAGAAGAAAAGACATGGTTGTCTACTCATCCGACATCGGTAATGACGAACTTCATGATGATTACTGGGTCCTTTTTGATGAAGCAGAGGACAGCGAATAAATGCTAAATAATAAATACAATATCCGAAGCTTTTAGTGCTTCGGAACCAATCTGATAAGTACTCAACAACGAGCCTCGCATATCTATAGTACATCGGTCTTCACGATCTTTGTACCTGAGATTTGCGAGGTTCTTCTTTTATGCCCATTAAAAAATCGGTTGCATTGTCCTTATCCCAAGTAAATGAACTCAGCTATAAACTTAAGTACTCGTGCATCAACTTTCCCTCTGCGCTTAAATGCAGTCCAATTATTTCCATAGCATCTCAAAAACGGCCTCCAAAATGCTTTGTACAGTTAATTGTAAAGTCGAAATGCTTGCGCGTTTTTTTCAACTTGTCGTATTATTTAGTTTGCGAAAAATGAGGCCTTTTCATGCCGTTTGGTAATATGACAGGAGGTAGCTATCCTTTTCACAAGTATACTCAACAACGGATATTTCTGTCATTCCGAAGTATCTTAAACAACGGTTCAATACTTCGGCTCAGATCGTTCTTAAGCAGGAGTTCACCAAAAGTACTTCTGAAGCACTCCTATTAAGCAAGGTCACTCTTGATTTTATATGCATCTGAAATCTATATACAAATGCCCCGTAATAAACAAAAAACAGCTCCCTGAAAAAGGAGCTGTTTCCGCAGGTCATTCGTATTTGAGCGACATGGGGTCTATATATTCGCCATTTTGCAGAACCTCGAAATGGAGGTGACATGCCATAGCGCTTTCACTCTTGTTCGTGTTTCCGGCAAACCCTATTTCCTGACCCATAACGACCGAATCACCTGCCGAAATTGGCGTAGTGGGGGTAAGACCGCAATACCGGCTCTCGAGCCCATCTTCATGGGAGAGAACGATAACAGTCCCCATCAGAGGGTCGTCAAATACCTCAGTCACACTTCCATCGGCAATGGCAAATACCCTGTCGCCTTCGGCACATGAAAGATCGACTCCGCAATGGGTACGCCAGTCGCCCATGGTATCGTCAAACAGAAGCCGGTCGTCTGAAAAGCCGCGTATGACCTCGCCGCTGACCGGGAAAGTATATTTGGGGCTGCGTTTGAATATCCATGTCTCAGCAGCCTCTCCCCTACCCTGCTCTGTCTTTTCTTCTGCAGGCTCAGGAAGCTCTTTCTGCACCTCTGCAGGTTCTTCTTCATCCTTAAAGGTAATATCAGCCTTGGGGATCCCCTGCGGCTTTACCGTCTGTGCCTCTCCCGACGAAGGCAGGCCTCCCTCAAGGGAGATATCATAATCGTCATTGCTGCCCGTATCAGGGCCGGAATACAGAACATAACCCGAAATGCCAATAGCGAAAACGCACAGCATAAGGATTATGTAGAATCCTTTGTCGTCTGTAAACCAAGCCAGCTTTGACTTCAGCTTGTCTTTGTTGTTCATAACAGCACCTCCGAGCCTATTATCTGCCCGGAGGTGCCTTTTTATTCAGATCATGTTTTGATGGTCAGTTCTACCCCGGTGTAATACCATTTTATTATCTCTTCGCAGGTTTTTCCCTGTTCTGCAAGCGCTTTTGCGCCATACTGACTCATGCCCACGCCGTGTCCATATCCTGTAGTTGAAAAAATCAGCTCATCTCCATTTACAGAATATGTAAAATTAGTGGAATCCAGCCCAAGAACCTGCCTGAGCCACGTACCCTCTACTCTGACTCCGCCGACCGCTACATCAATAATACCACCGGCTTCTGAACGCTGAGATGCCTTGAACCACTTATCGGGCGAGGATGAAAGATCCATATCGGGATGAGTTTCAAGCATTTTTGCCTTAAACTCTTCATGACTTATGCGTACCTCACCTTTATACCTGGGCGATGCTTCGCTGCCGGGGCTCTCGACACTAACAAGATAGGGGGTTTCATTGCCCCACACCGCGGCTGCGCTCTCGGTGCGCTCGGAAGATGTGGAATGGAATACAGCCGCAATGGGCTGTCCGCCGTATGTAGCAATAATCCCGCAAGTTTCGTCGACCGCCTTGCCTATCTTATCGAGATAAAAATCGGCCTCATTCCCCCACTTCTTATCGGCATCACTTTCAAGCTCGCACCAGGCTTTGCAGTGGGTATGGTCGGAGCAAAGCTGTGCTCCGTGATGTTTTTCGGGAATAGACATTCCGTTTTCATAAAGCGATAACTGATAAAGTGTGTATGTGCGCGCAGCCAATGCCTGAGCTTTAAGCGCCTCTTCAGGGAATGATGCCGGCATTTCAGCGGCCACCACTCCTCTGAGATATTTATCAAGTGGCAGCGTGAGCACCTCTTCACCATTCCACAGAGTTATCTCTGTGCGGCTGTCAAAGGTGTCTTTTGCTTCCGTATCGGTCGGTGCGTTCCCCTGCTCTATCTCGGCGATCCCGCCCGGTCCTACCGTGAATAGAGGTATAAGATAAACAAATGCCATTAAAAACATCATTACTGTAAGCAGCCTTTTCATTTTTCTTCCTTTCACTAAAAGTTTTCTGTTTTTTCCTGTAAACTATGGTATACTATATATTAGGCAAAAATACAGCTTGCCCATTTCTCTATTATTCTATGCAGGACGGATTCTATATTATGAAAACTAATCAGAAAATCTTTGGTCTGATCGCTGCACTTGTGCCCGGACTTGCGCTGGGTGCATGGCGCGCCTTTTCCTATCCCTATGGCGGCGAACCGACCCTCTATTACATTATGATCGCAGCCTCTATGCTTATTCTTGCCTTTCTGAGCATTAAAATCGGCTCTCAGCCGGCCCCCGAACATCACGAGATCAATGATATGTTCAAAACCTCTGTTGTGCTGGCATCACTGCTTAGCATCGCTGCTGCCTTCCTCAGGGCATATGCCATGGTAGGCTCGCCCATCAATGTCATTTCGGTGGTATGCACCGGCCTTCTGCTTGTTTCGGCCACCGGTATGATCACATCGGTATCGAAAAACACCGATGCCGAAGCTTCGGCTGTAATGGCCTCTGCTCCGATTTTCTTTGCAGGAGTGTATCTTCTTGACTGCTACAGAAATATCGCTTCAAAGGCCTCTGTGATCCGAGAATACGGCATCGAGATGGTTGCCATCTCTTTTATTCTTCTCGCTGCCTATTTTGTAGCTTATATGCGTTTCAAGGATCGCTCCAGCAGCTTTACCATCAGCTTCTCGGTGACGGGCGCCGTCCTTTTTGCCGGCATCTGCCTTACAAGCTTTATCTTCTCGCTTCCCGAAACTCCCTATCCCTTCGGTCTGGCCGATGTGCTCATAGTTGTGTCGATGGCTCTCTGCAGTGCGGCATGGTATATCTGCCCTCCCCCGAAGTATGAAGAATCCAACGTAGATGACGAAACCTTTAATGAGGAGGCTGTTACAGATAGCTGTGATCCTTCCGAGATCCCCTCTGTTGAAGATATCATTGAAGAATGCCGTGAGATCAAAAAGAGCAACGAAAACTGAACATTACCCGAAAAGCCTCCCATGTGGGAGGCTTTTCTTATATCCGAAGTATTGATTATTTTTTATCCCACTGATCAATGGCATCTTTAATGCCCAGATCGCCCGCTGCGCGGCCGTATTTATCAACCTCACCGCGGCTTCTGGGGCTGTGGGTGATACAGCCGGCGCCGTTTATGCAGCCGCCGACACAGGCCATGCCCTCGATAAAGTTGCCGCCGAGAGAACCGTGGCGTGCTTTGAGCAGAGCTGCACGGCATTCTTCGATTCCGTCACACATAACTGGCTTGAGATCGAATCCAACTACCTCCTGCTCGTCCAGCGCACGCCTTACCGCTTCGGTCAGGCCGCCACTGCGGGCAAATACGCGTCCGAAGCCGGAAGCACCGCCAAACTCGACCTCTTCAAGCTCGCTGAGGATGATATCACGGCTGCCATACAGCGCCTGAAGCTCTTCAAAGGTAAGGACATAGTCAACATAGGGTCTTACCTCGGGCCTGAGTATCTCAGACTTCTTTGCCACGCAGGGACCGATAAAGACCACCTTGGCATTGGGCTCGCGTTCCTTGATCTTCATGCCCAGATATGCCATGGGCGACATATTATGAGACTTATGCTCGAGCATATCCTTCTGATGCTTTTCAATGTACTTTACGAATGCAGGACAGCAGGAACTGGTCAGGAATCCCTTCTCCACCAGCTCTTTGGCCTCTTCCCAGGCTACCATGTCGGCGCCGAGCGCGACCTCGAGAACATCATCGAAGCCCAGCTTGAGAAGTCCGGCTGCCACCTGACCCAGCTTGACATCGCGGAACTGACTGGCAATAGCAGGGGCGACAATTGCATATACCTTATTGTTTTCGGGATCCTGCAGAGCTTTCTTAAGGGCCTCAACAACAGCGATAATATATGTCTTATCGGAAATAGCACCGAAGGGACACTGATATACACAGCTGCCGCATTCGATGCACTTACTGTCGTCGATAACGGCCACCATATCCTCGTTCATCGAAATGGCATTTACCTTACAGCTTCTGATGCAGGGACGCTTGCGGTTGGTAATAGCCTGATAAGGGCATACCGAGGCACATTTACCGCACTCGATGCATTTGCTCTTGTCGATATGAGCCTTCTGATTATCGTCAAAATAAATGGCTCCGCGGGGACAAGCCTCCTCGCAGCGGTGAGCAATACAACCTCGGCAGTCGACTGAAACTTCGTATCCGCCTACAGGACACTCGTCGCAGGCGATATCAATTACCTTGATGACGCTGGATTCATCGTCCTTTATGCCGTCGATAGCTATCTGAATGCGCTCGGCAAGGATGGCACGCTCTTTATATACACAGCAGCGCATGGTGGGCTTGGGGCCGGGAGCAATAAGCCTTAGGATGCTGGAAAAGCTCTGAAGCAGAGTGTCGTCAAAAGCATGACGCGCGACCTCTCGCAGAACGCGGTATCTGAGATACTGAACTTTTGTATCAAATCTTTGCATGGGTATTTCCTCTTTTCAATTCTTTACTATATCATATCATTGATTTTCGTTGTTTTCAACAGCCATAAAAACATCTGATAGTATCTTAATACTGCATTGAAAAGAAAAAAAGAAAAGACCTTTCCGAGATCACGGAAAGGTCTTTTCTGTAAATGACTTATTTTATTCTTTTACGATATTATCGCCATTGAGGTCCCAATAGGATTTGCGGAACTCCTCGGCAAAAATAGTATCGGCATCATAAAACTTATGATCTGCGCGATATATCAAAAGATCGGTCATCTCGCCCCAGCCGTTGTTGTAAGGCCTGACTACAAGGCCATAGCGCTCCATAGAGCTCTTTGGCATGGGACGGGAGATCATATATCCGTCGTTTATATCGGCAAGGCTGGCATAGCAGGCCACCACCGACTGATAATAGATCATTCGGCTCACGCTGCCAACTTCGCGCTTTTCGCTGGAGGTGACCAGAGTGTAGGGCTCGAGCATCGCAGGAGTGATCTCGCGCTCTGCCGCCAGAGGATGATCTTTAGGAAGGATGACCACATATCTGAAGCTGCCTACAGGACGGCACCTTACGTTCTTTTCCCACAGAGCCGACTGCATCGTTTCGATATCGGCGCTGCCTGCACGCATTACACCGATGGTGCATTCGCCCCTTGCCACCAGTTCGAGAGCCTCGCTGGACTGACATTCTACAAGATGACAGTCGTAATTGCTCTCTTCGGCAAGTATTGCCACCGTGCGGTTATATGCGTTGAGAAGGCTGCTGGAGCTCTGACCTGCTGCGCGGAAAGTCTGACGGCCACCCGACTCACTCTTGAAAAGATGCTCCAGCTCCTGGGTCTGTCTGACTATCTCGGCTGCCCTGTCAAGAAAGATCCTGCCGTTTTCGGTGGGGATGATACCCTTGGAGGTTCTACTGAATATCTTTATGCCGGTGGCATCCTCCAGCTCCTTGATGACTCGGCTCAGGTTAGGCTGGCCCATGAAGAGATTCTCGGCTGCTTTGGTGATGGAACCGGTCTTTTCTACCTCGAGTGCATATTTAAGATGGGTTATATTCACTACATTTCGTCCTTTCGTAAGACCCAATACAGCCCCCAATCCGCCTGGAGGCAGACCGGGGGCCGGATCAGTGCAAGGGTCTATCAGGGATTATTAAAATCGGCGTTAGGGTTATGATCGCCCTCATTTTCATTGGGGAACAGGCTGTTCCACCATTCCTCAAAGGTCTGTCCGTCGTCTTCGGGTCGATTCTCCCACCATTCCTCAATGCTGCCGGGGAAGTCACCCTCGCCGGGCCAGAAATCGGGAATAACAGCATTGCCGTCATTCTCGGCATTGTGGACCTCGCAAACATCCTCAGGATAGAGGCAGTATTCACGGTCGCCTACCGCCACTTCGACGGGGAAGACTCGGTCGCTGACCTGAACTCTTACAACTTCCTTGATCTCGCTTGTGGTGCAGAACTCGTTGGCAGGCAGGCCTGTTTCGCCGCAAACCTCTACCTTGATATGGCAGCTGCAGACCTCGGTGGGAATATCCTCTCTTGCAACCTTTGCCGAGGCAACACGGCTGCCGCGCTCGTCCTGGCTGCAGTATTCATTGGGGATAAGGCCGCTGTCGAGGCAGTAGTTTACATTTACCAGCTCGGTGGTCTGGTTGAAGGAACGGGCACCAAGACCTTCATGAACCTTTGCCATAACTTCCTTCCACAGATAGAGAGCGGGGTTGGTGGAAACACCGGTGACCTCCTGCTGCCTATCGTAACCGAACCATACAACACCTGTATAGTAGGGAGTTACGCCGGCAAACCAACGGTCATAGTTGCTGGTGGTAGTACCTGTCTTGCCGCCTACCTCAATGCCGTTTCCGAGCGCAGCCCTCGAGCCGGTACCGTTGGATACGGCATACTTGAGGAGCTCGAGCATATATGTGGCTGTCTTGGAGCTCATGGCCTCGGTCTTGGTAGGTGTGTTATCCAACAGCAGTGCTCCGTTGGAGTCATAAATCTTGGTATAAAGGACAGGCTCGACATAATAGCCATCGTTTGTGAAGGACGAATATGCCGCAGTCATATCCAGAACTGTTACACCGTCGGTCAGGCCGCCGAGGGCCAGAGCGCCGAGAGCCTTGTCAGTCTGGAGCTGAGTGGTGCCGTCCTTCTTCTCTACTGCTCTCGAATCGACGAGTGTGGAGAGATTAAGACGGTTATAGGCAAAGTCAAAGGCCTGATCGATGCCTGTGGCATCCATGACCTGAACGGCAATGGTGTTGAGCGACTTGGCAATACCGGTCCTGATGGTGGTCTTGCCGCTGTAGCTGTTGCTCTCGTTCTTAGGCCAGCCGCTTGCACGAAGAGTGAAGTCGGTGGGGACATCGTCAAAAACAGTAATGGGAGTGATAACTCCGTTCTCGATGGCAGGAGCATATACCGTAAGAGGCTTGATGGATGAACCGGGCGAACGCTTGGTCTGAGTTGCGCGGTTGAGCACTCGATCGCCTTCCTTCTCGCCGCGGCCGCCGTAAAGGGCCTTTACCTCGCCGGTATAGGGATCCATGATGACCATGGAAGCCTGGGGCATTGTGCCGTCGGAGCCCAGCTTGCCCGGGAAATTCTCGAGGTCCTGGAACACCGAGTCCATCTTCGCCTGCATAGCGGGATCGATGGTGGAAACGATCTTGAGGCCGCCTGTGTAAAGCAGAAGCTTGGCTGTTTCCTCGCTGTAGCCTTTCTGCTCCTGCAGATCGTCGATCACAGCATCGATAATAGCATCTACAAAGTAGGACTGATACTGCTCGTCGTTGTGCTCGCCGCCATCCTTAACGGCCTGAACATCCTCATTGATGGCCTGATTGTATTCGTCCTCGGTGATCTTGCCGTATTTCTTCATTTCTTCCAGAACAATCATGCGTCTTTCGGCATTGTACTGGGGGAAACGGATAAGGTCGTATTTATAGGGGTTCTTGGTTATTCCGGCAATGGCCGCGCATTCGGCAATAGAAAGCTCGTCCAGCTCCTTGTCGAAATAAGTGTAGGCCGCCTGGCGCACGCCGTAGGCCGACTGGCCGAAATAAATCGTATTGAGATAGAGTTCGAGAATATCATCCTTCTCGTAGTTCTTCTCGACCTCAAGAGCACGCATGACCTCCTGGATCTTACGTTTTACCGAGGTCTCGTCGTCGCCCGTGAGGTTCTTGATGAGCTGCTGTGTGATAGTAGAGCCGCCGCCGAAGTTATCGCGGAACTTTACGACGTAATTGAGTGCCGCGCCGATGGTACGTCTCCAGTTGACACCGTTATGCTCTTCGAAGGTGTTGTCTTCAACGGCGATAAAGGCATTCTGAAGGTTCACCGGAATCTCTTCAAGATCGGCCCATATTCTGGCTTCGGTGCCGTGGAGCTGCTCGAGCTCTACCTCCTGACCGGTCTCTTCATCGATGTAATAGATGAAGCTTGTAAAGTTGAGCCTGAAACTGTCAAGGTCAACATCAATATCCTTGCTTACATATTCGCTGATATAGTATGCAAATGCCGCACCGCAGATGGCAACGCAGCAGATACCAACCAGCACGAGGGTCATCAGCGTAAAGCCGGTGTACCTCAAAAACTTTCTTTTCTTTTTCTTAGCCACTTTAAGTTCTCCTTTAGATACAGGACATCACGACCGATGCCCATGCCCAATTAAAACTTCTGCACCGTCCTCCACAACCCAATTAAAATGAGGCACAGATGCACATGATAAAAAATAGTACATGATATTATACCATGTATGGACACAAATTGCAAAATCTATTTCTTTTTTAACTTTTCATGAACTTTAGATGTATAAAAACAGCTGTTTTAAGGGATAATGCTCTCATACTGCAGATAATTCACATATCATTCCCCAAAAGAGGTGTTTTCCAGATGATAAAACACAGCCGAGCTATTTCTCTGTTCACGGCGGTATCAACTGCACTTTTCATGTCCGTATCGGCTTCGCTTTCACTGAGCCCCGTTATTCCTGACGAGCCTGCCCCACTGCCCGTGAGCTCTGATGCTCCGGCAGAATACAGCCTATATACTGTGGGCGAAATTAACGGCATGATCGCAGTTTTTTCGGGCAGCGACGGCTGCCTGATAAAGATTACCGATTATCCCATATCGTCTCTTCCCAGCGCAGACCGTGAGGCCCTGAACACAGGCATCCCCGTCGATTCTGACGAAGAATTGGCTATGCTGATGGAAGATTATCAGTAATATTTCTTTCAATGCAAAAGGCGCCCGGGGGCGCCTTTTCTCTTTTATATGAACCGCTGTTTATTCTTCATCAAGACAGACGATCAGAAGCCCCTCTTCAGCCGTTGGTTCGCAGGTGAAATACTCGTCTTCAGTGACTTCATATACCTCAAAACCATTCTCTGACATACTGCGGCTGATGTCATCACGGACTTTATCATCGGATTTAACACTGATGAGAAGTGTATAGCCGGCCCCGGCGCCTTCGGCCTGGTCGGCAAATACTGCAGGCAGCGAATCTATGCTGCCCATGGCCAGCAGATAATAGCCATATCCGTCACCCTCACTGCCAAGATCCTGAACAATTCCGTTCATCAGCTCATCCACCCGAGATTCGGATGTTTCCTCTTCGGGTGCTGCTGCCGCCGATGCGTCATCGATAACAGTGACATGATCTTTGCCGTTTTCGGTGAACCATCCGAGCGTAGTGCTCATTATTGTCATGGGCGACTCGGGAGACACTTCCATCACATTCATGCTCTTGCTGTCGTAAGCAGTTTCGGGAAGAGCTCCATTATAGGCCACAGCCGAATCCTGCATCACACAGTCGGCCTCTTCAGCCCTGGCATCTGTCCCAAATCCGGGAACTATGCCTGCCTCGGCACCAATGAACACCGCAAGCGCGACTGCTGCTGCGGCAGCTGCCACCTTTGCCAAGGGACGGAAGGATATGACTTTCTTTTTCTGAGCCTTGTACTCCGAATCGACAGCTGCCATTACAGTTTTATGAAGGTTCTCAGGATATTCTATATCCTTCATGGCCTCTGTCATCGCTCTGAGTTCTTCGCAATACTGCCTGCAGGCCGGACATTCGGCCATATGAGCCTCAAGGGCATCTATCTCATCTGCCGACAACTCGCCGTCGATATACATGTTTATCAACAGTTCATTCTGACTACATATTTTCATTAGCAGATCTTCCTTTCAACTCTTAGACCGCGAAATCGGGAGTTTGTTCCCGTTTTGTAATAATTTTTTTCGCAGTTTTTCTCTGGCACGTGCCAGCCTGGATTTTACCGTGCCGATCTCGATCGACAGCGCATCGGCAATTTCTTCATAGCTGAGATCAGACAGGTCGCGCATGATGATTATCTCGCGGTAGTTTTCGGGCAGCTCTTCGATGCCCTCCCTTATCTCGCGGCTGAGCTCAGCGCGCTCGAACACCTCGGCGGGGTCATATGTAGAATCGGATATCTCGTTGACGAATATATCATCCTCATCCTCGCCCATTACCACCTCAAGGGGCAACTCGGAACGCTGCTGCCTCTTTTTGATATAATCCTTACAGACATTGACCGTGATTCGGTAAATCCATGTGGAAAACGAACTTTCTTCGTTAAAGTTTCTGATGAAACGGAAGACTCTTATAAAAACGTCCTGCGACACATCAAGGGCATCCTGTTCGCTGCCCATATAACGATATGCCGTGGCGTAAACCTTTTTTTCATACGATCTGACAAGCTGCTCGAAGGCGGCATTATTACCGTCTTTGGCCTTCGTGATCAGCTCTCTTTCATCCATCGGTCTCAGACCTCCTTTACGACCGGGGCCGCCGCGCGAATCTCTTCGCACAGACGGCTGAGTTCCTCCAAATCCTTTATCTCTGCCATCCTGAGCTTGAAGGGCTTAACTCCCGAGAAAAGGCCAAGATACCAAAGTCCGTGCTTGCGGAACTCCAGCATAGCTTTCATCTCGCCCTTATAGCCGCACATAAGCTCGGCATGGTGCATTATAGTATCGATGATCTCTCCTGCGGGGCGCTGCCTGATGGGGCGTCCGACCTCGAGATTTAAGCAATCTTCAAAAATAAACGGATTGCCCTCGGCTCCGCGGGCGATCATAACATAATCAGCACCCGTTTCATCGAGGATGTCGAGGCATTTCCGGCCGCTGAGCGCATCGCCCGATGCTATGACCGGCACCGAAACGGCCTTTTTGACTTCGCTTATGGCATTCCGGTCAGACTCGCCCGAATACATCTGTGAACGTGTTCTGCCATGAACGGCAAGAGCACTTACACCGGCCTGCTCGGCCATTTTAGCAAAATCGACACAGGTAAAGCTGCCTGCCTCGAAGCCTCGGCGAAACTTTACAGTGACTGGAACCTCTACGGCTGCCTTTACTGCCTTTATGATGGCCTCGGCTTTTTTAGGGTCGCGCATCAGGGCGCTGCCCTCGCCGTTACCGACGATCTTGTGCACGGGACAGCCCATGTTGATATCAACACCTTCAGCCCCTGAAATCTCAAGAGCAAGTCGCGCACCCTCGGCCATGACATCGGGCTCCGACCCGAATATCTGAACAAAGCAGGGCTTTCGCTTTTCTGGAAGTGCCAGCATGGAGGCGCTTTTCTGGTCTTTATAGGTCAGGGCCTTTGCACTGACCATTTCGGTATAGGTCAGAGCTGAACCGTATTCCTCGCACACCGTGCGGAAGGGGGGATCTGTGACTCCGGCCATGGGAGCCAGGAAAAACCTGCTCTCTACCTCTGTATTGCAGAACTTCATCGTTTTAAAGACTCCTTAACTGCCGCCATTCTGTTCTGGAGAAACTCCACTGAGAAGGGCAGGCCGTATTTGTGAAGGCCATGGACGGCTGCCAGCTCTTCGGTATAGTCGTCGAGCATATATATGGCAAAGCCACGGCTGCGGTTATTAAAATGGGTAACAATGCCGTGAAGATCGGCCTCTTTGAAGCCGATAAACTCGCCTTCGGGCGTAAACTCAAGCTCAGCTTTGAGCATAGAACCCAGCATCCTGTCCTGCTCGCGCTGGTTGGAAACAAAGTTGCCCAGCGAATAAACACACAGTGTCTCGCCGCCATCGGGCTGGCTGAGCCACTGGGCAGGCTGGATAACATGGGGATGGTGGCCTATTATCAGGTCTACATCGAGAGATGCCAGCAAATCCGCAAACTCCTGCTGCCCCTGCGAAGGCTGAGCCTGATATTCATTTCCCCAGTGCATCGAAACGGCCAGAAAGTCGCACTGAGGTCTTATCTCATTTACATCGGCTGTTATCTTATCAGTGCCGATACGGTCGATCATCCAGCTCTCGCCTATTCCCGAATTAATGCCGTAGGTGTAGGCCAGCAGGCCGATCTTTATTCCCTTTTTCTCGATGATCACAGGCTTTTCCGCTGCATCTTTATCGGCATATCCGCCCGCAATGGCCTCAAAGCCTGCATTATTCAGGGCCTCGACTGTTTTTATAAGGCCCGATGCTCCCTTGTCTGCCATATGATTATTGGCAAGGGCGGCGGCATTGAAGCCGATATCGGCAATGGCATTGGCCGCCTCCTGAGGCGCGGCAAGGCTGGGGTAGGAGCCTACTTCGCCGTTCAGCGGGACCTCCTGATTTATAAAGGCGACATCACTGCCCTTGATATATGGCGCGATGGGGGCATAGATATGGCCGAAGTCATATCCTCCGCCGTCAAGCTGGCTGTCGAAAGACAGAGTGTTGTGAAGCAGATTATCACCCACCGCAGTAAAACTCAGAAATATATTTTCGGGCTCAGGCTCGGGAATGGGCTCTTCTTCCTCGGGAAGCTCTTCCA
>JAFOHJ010000099.1 GCA_017421885.1 Clostridia bacterium | reverse complement strand
TATGGAGGGAATTTTGCCTAAAATAGGTGGAAAAAGTCACTATCCGGATACACCGAAGCTGTCGCCGACAAATGCTCTAAAAAAAGTATGTGGGAAATATGGATTTACATATATTAAATCAGACTATTCAGTGTATTTTTTGAAAAAGACCACGCCTAATGGACATAGTATTGTGATAGAAGCAGATATGGGACCATCCTTTAAGGAAGTTGGATTTTCGGTTCAGTTTATAGGAGCGGGATTTAAACATTGGTTATGGCATAATTCATGTTATCCTAAAAGTCAGGATGAGATGACAGAGTTTTTCATAAAGTGTTTTGATGCACTTGAGTTGGCAGAGAAGGAAGTTATTCCGGAAATCGATGCATATTATCCACGCACACCTGATTGGTTCGTTGCTGTTTCATAGTTTTGAAGATTTGCAGTAAAATCAAAAAGATATTACAATAAACAGAAAAGCACCCCATTGGGGTGCTTTTACATTGAAGTTTTATCTTACAGAGCCTGGATAAGTTTCATCAGCACCGGCTCGAATTTCGCGCCGTACCAGTGATTCTCTTCCTCGGCGGTAGCCTTGATACACTCAACGGTGTAATCAGCCGCGATCTTCGCGGCATCAAAAGCCTTGTGCCCGCGAATCAGCGCGCCTACAAAGGCCGATGCATAGATATCGCCCGTGCCGTGGCAGCTGTTGGGCAGCTTTTCATGCTCGTAATAGCTGTATTCACCCTTCTCGAATACTACAACGCCGGTCTTGCCGGGGGCGTAGGAGATGCCGGTGAAAATAACATTGGGGCATCCGAGGGCGGTCAGTCTTGCGAGCAGCTCGTCGATATATGTGCGGTCATACTCGGTCTTGTATTCCATGCCGGTCAGGAAGCAGGCCTCGGTGATGTTGGGCAGGATATAGTCGGCCTTGCCGCACAGAACCTTCATAGCCTCGACAAAAGGCTGGTCAAAGCCGGGATAGAGGGCGCCGTTGTCGGCCATAGCGGGGTCGACGATCTTAATGCAGCCCTCGGCGGCAACGCTGCCGAAGAGGTCGGCAACATAGTCGATCTGGCGGGTGCTGCCCAGATAACCGGTGTAGATGGCATCAAAGCTGATGCCTTCCTTCATCCAATGCTCGCGGATGGCGGGCATATCGTCGGTCAGGTCGCGGAATGTATAACCTTTAAAGCCGGCTGTATGTGTAGAGAGAATGGAAGAGGGGAGGACGCAGGTCTCGATGCCGCAGGCCGAGATGATGGGCAGGGCGACGGTCAGCGAGCACTGGCCTACGCAGGAGATATCCTGAACTGTGAGAACTTTGGGATATGCCATGGTAATAGCTCCTTTTCTTATTTATTATGATGGCCTTATTATATCCCTTCTACTGACTATATTTGTATATTCAGAATCGAGCTTTTTTATATATCCAGATAAAGATTGAAAAAGTGTGTCACTTTTTGGCTCTCCGATTCGTCTTATATTATGAAAGCATAAAAAGGAGAGCTGAGTTATGTACTGCAAAAGAAAAAGAAGATTTTATATAGATCCCCTTAAGGTGCTGGCAGCTGTGGCGGCATTTTCGGTGGCGGCAGCGCTGGGAGTTACATCATACAGCCGCATAAAGGCAGAATACATGGCTAAAAGAATGGCAGCTGTGGCGGCTGTGACGACTGATGAAAAGAGCGCGGACGAGATAAGAACAGAGGAATGGGGAGCTAAAGTCAGGGCGGTGATAGAGCCGGAGTGTTTGCCTAAGGTGCCTGCTGCAGCAGGCTCAAAAGAGCCCGTAGAGCCTGCGGCCGAAGATCACGGCGCTGAGGAAGCCGAAGCCGCGGCAGCCGAAGCACCTGTCAAAGTATCTATGGAAAACTGCCTGTTCGTGGGAGATTCGCGAACAGTCGGCCTTAAGAGCTACGGTCAGCTTGATGGGGCAGAGTTTTTTGCCGGAGTAGGCCTGAGCATCTATCAGCTGGACAAAGCCAAAGTCCCGGTGGGAGAACTCGGTCAGGTGAGTTTTGAGGAATTGTTAAAAGCAAGGCAATATGATAAAGTGTATATAATGATGGGCATAAACGAGGTCGGTTATCCCTTTGAGAAGACAGTCGAACGATACCGTAGCCTGGTCGAGCGTCTGCTTGCAGATCAGCCGGGAGCGCAGATCGTGCTGCAGGGCAACCTGCATGTCACAAAAGAGCGCTCGGATAAGGATAAAGTGGTAAATAACCCCAATATCGACAGGTTCAATTCGGCGCTTTCCGGCATCGCCGATGGAGAAAGGGTTTTTTATATAGATCCGAATCACCTGTTTGATGACGAAAACGGCGCGTTGGATGCAAATAAAAGCTATGACAATGCCCATCCCAAGGCTCAGTATTATATGGGCTGGAGTGAATGGATAATGAGTCGAACATTTCCGGAAAGAGAGCAGGTAAATGAGGTTTGACAAAAGATAAAGCTTTTTTCACACAAAAAATACAGGAGTGTGAAAATAAAATATACAGGCTGTCCCTCGGTATTCTGAGAAATGAGGCCGATGCAGCCGATGCGATGCAGGATGCCATACTTAAGGCGTGGGTAAACTTTGAAAGCCTGCGTGACAGAAAAAGTTTTGATACGTGGATCCTTGCCATAGTTCATAATTGTGCTGTGGAGGCACTGAGAAAGCGGCGGGAATGGAGCGATATAGACGAGTATTATGATCTTGCGGCCGAAGAAGGTCCGCTGGACAGAGCTTCAAAGATGACGCTGTGGCAGGCTGTTGAAAAACTCGAGCTGCCGTATAGAACGGTGGTAGTTCTGTTTTACTATGACGGATGCTCTGTGAAGGAGATAGCATCGGTCACCGCAAGCACGGCTGCTGCAGTCAGGCAGCAGCTTGCAAGGGCAAGAAAGATGCTGGCAGCTATGCTTGACAGAAAGGATTTTGAAATATGAACAGATTTGACGATGATATACGAAAGGCCGCCCTTAGGGATGCGCCTACGGTGCCGGAAAGGGTGCATCGGCGCACCATCGAGACGCTGGAGGCTCTTCCCGACAGAGTAACTTTCAGAAAAGGCTGCCCGATGTTGAGAACATGGATATCGGCAGCTGCATGCGCTGCGGTCATGCTGCTGGCAGTCATGCCCAATGTCAGTACGGCTTATGCTGCCGCGGCTTCCGAACTGCCGGTCATAGGCCGGCTTGTAGAGGTGCTCAACGTGCGCCGTTATTTTTACGGCGACGGGAATCACGAGCTGGAGGCCGAAGTTCCCGGTGTCAGTGACAGCCGCAATCAGGAAGCTGCCGAGCTCATAAACAGCAGTGTTGACCAGCTTGTTGAGACTGTTGTTGACCGCTTTTTTGCCGATCTTGAGATCAGTGCCGGGAACGGATATGGTTCGGTCAAGATAGATTATGATACGGTCGTAAATAATGACAGCTGGTTTACGCTCAGGATAAGAGTCAGCGAGACAGCGGCCAGCGGAAGCACATATGATAAATATTATCATATCGACCGTGTAAACGGCAGATATATCACTTTGGGCGACATATTTGATGAAGAAGGGCTTATCGGCATAGAGAAACTTATTATCGACAGCATGGAAAAGCAGATGCTGGAGGATGAAAGCAAAGCTTACTGGCCTGAATACGTCTGCCTGACAGGAGATGAAAACTTTTATCCCTCTGATGGAGCAATAATCATCTGTTTTGATGAGTATATCGTATCTCCGGGATATATGGGCATGCCGACATTTACTGTTCCGCAGGAGATGTGCATTGAACTTGCAAATGAGGGATTTGAAATGCTTTTTGAAGAAACAGGAGAGTGAGCTTAATGAAAAGAACAAATAGCCTTGGCCTGAGCAGTGATATGCTCAAGCTGTTTGCCATGATATTCATGCTTATCGACCATATGTGGGCCACGGTGTCATCGGGCGGAATGTGGATGACGGCTCTGGGAAGGCTGGCATTTCCCATATTTGCCTTCGGCATAGCCGAGGGATATGCCCATACGTCCGACCGTAAGGCATATATGAAGCGAATGCTGATCTGGGCGCTGATATCGGAGATCCCCTTTAATCTTATGACCACCGGCTCGCCGGTGTTTCCCTTCCATCAGAATGTCATGTTCACATTCCTGCTGGCGCTTATGGCAATGAGCGTCTTTGACAAGGCGGTCATGGAGAAAAAGTGGCTCGGGGGCGGAGCAAAGCTTGTGGGATTGGCGGTGCTTTCGGTCATCACCTTTCCCGACTATGGCTTTTTCGGCGTTCTGACGACCTTTATGTTCCATGTGCTGAGAGGCAGAAGGTTTGAAAAGCCGCTGCAGCTTTTGATGATGGTGCTTATCCACTGCGTGTGGATAAAGGGGCTTGGCTTTCCCGTCATGCTGTTTGGCAGCGAGGTGTTCGTCCCCCTGCAGGCATTTGCTGTATTGGCGCTGATCTTTATATGGCTTTATAACGGCGAGAAAGGTAGTTTTGGAACGGGCTTCCGCCGATTTGGATATGCGTTTTATCCGCTTCACATGCTTTTGCTTTGGTTATACGCGATAGTGTCATAGAAAAAACCGCCCTTCGGGGCGGTTTTTCTGTTATTACACGCGCGGATATATTGATGTGGAATATAAATATATGATATAATTAAATTATAAAGATAGCGAAGTAAAGGAGGGAATCGCGTGAAGAAAATATGGATCCTCGTATTGGCAGTGGTCATGTTTACCGCCTGCGGCGATGATTCTCTGAAGCAGGATAAAGAAGAGATACTGAGTTTCATTGAAGACATAGACGGTACAGAGGATTTTTATGTTTCGCTGGAAGAATTTCTGGAACCACAGCGAAATATAACTCCCGAAAACTGCAAAAGTGAAGATATAGAGGCCATCATGGCATATATATCTTCGCTTGAGTATAACGAGGAAGAAACCCAAAAGCACGACCCGGATGAGTATGAAGAGAGCGTTGGCGGGGTGTCTTTTGCTATTTCGGTCGTAGCCGAAGGCAAAAGGCTTAACATAGATAATCTGGGGATAGATAAAGGCTCGTATTTTTGTTCCGTTGTCAGGCTTTATGATGGGGATAACAATGAGCCTGTTGCCGAAGCGGTATTTGACCATAGTGTGAGAGCATATGTTGATATATGCAGAATATGCGGAGTGGAAACATAATGTTTAAAAGCAAAAAAGTATTATACGCAGCGGCGGCAGCCGTATGCGTTATAGGTGTTATCTGCATAATGCCACACGGAGACACCGAAATAAACGAAGCAAAGAGGATTCTGCACGAATATCTTGATGATTTGGATATAAACCGTGATACGCAGATATTCGTAGAGTTTGAAGGACATAAACAACCCGAGCGAAGTATAACCCCCGATAACTGCAGTGATGATGACCGCGAAGCGGTCAAAGCCTTTGTGAAATCGCTTGATTACAGCTCGTGGCACAGCAAAAGATACGACCCTGCTGAGCATGAGGGTGCGCAGGGTGGAATAGAGTTCGGTATCAGCATCACCGGACAGGACAGCAGCCTGTCTGTTATATGCGTGGGCGATAGAGAATGTATAGTTTCATTATACACTGACGGTAATAAAGACCCCGATGCTTATGCTGTATTTATATGCGGAGTGAAGGAATATAGGGCTCTTTGTGATATATGCGGAGTGCAATATTAAAATACAAGACAAAACCCGCCCAAGAGGGCGGGTTTTCTTACGATATGAAATAATAAATAAGCCCGTACACCACACTCGCGCTTATGCCGAAAACCAGCACCGGACCGGCGATGGAAAACATTTTCACGCAGGTGCCGAGAATAACACCCTCGGTCTTGAACTCTAGGGCCGGAGCCGCCACCGAGTTGGCAAACCCGGTAATCGGCACCAGCGTGCCTGCCCCGGCCCGCTTGGCGATGGGCCCGAACCACCCAAGCCCCGTCAGCAGCACACCGATGAAGATGACTGTCATCGACACCATGCCGCCGGCCTGGCTCTCGGCATAACCCATGCCGAGATACAGGCTCTTGAAAAACTGGGCAAGGGTGCATATCCCTCCGCCTATAAGAAAGGCAAAGGGTATGTTCTTATAGCTGGGGGAAGGGGGAGAGATACCCTCATAGAGTTTTTTATATTCCTCGTTTGACATACGCATTCAAATCACCTCTACGGTGATTTTCTCCACAAGTTGTGGAAATTATGCGTGTGTCTTATTTTTTGCGCATGAAAAGATGGAAGGCGGGGTCGCGGTTGGCGGCATCCTTTGCCAGCAGCTCGACATCGCAGTAGAGATAGGGATAGCATATCTTTACCTTGCCCTGCCTGCCTTCTTCGTCGAACTTTCCTTCTTTGTAAGAGGGGTCGAGGATGCAGACCTCGTTTCCGTCGATGGAGTCAACGACGATATAGTGTCCTCCATGGGAGAAGAGGCCGATATAGCCGCCCTCT
>JAFOHJ010000098.1 GCA_017421885.1 Clostridia bacterium | reverse complement strand
GCCTGTGTAATAGTCAAGGCCGCGGGCAATGGTCAGGTCGATGCCGAAGTTCTCTTCGGGAACGCCGAAATTGCCGAGATATGCCGTTACTGTCTTAAGCTCGTCAAGGCCTGTGTCAAACAGCTCATTTCTGCCTCTGTAGCTTTCAAGACCCTCGAGGATCTCGGCGATCGAACCGTCGCGTGTGATAAAGCCGCGGATAAGGTCGATGTCGGCCTCCGATACGCCCATCTCGCTCAGCTCGGCCGCTACCTTATCAATGCCGATCTTATCCAGCTTGTCGATAACTCGCATCATATCCTGAGCAGGCAGGCTGCTCTCAAGCATCTGGAAGAAGCCGGAAAGGAGCTTGCGGTTATTTACGCGGATCTTGAAACGCGAAAGGCCAAGACCCTTGAATGTATTATAGATGATTGCAGGGATCTCTACCTCGTTGACGACCGAAAGCTCGCCGTCGCCGATGATATCGATATCAGCCTGATAGAACTCGCGGAAACGGCCGCGCTGAGCACGCTCACCGCGATATACCTTGCCTATCTGATAGCGGCGGAAGGGGAAAGAAAGGCTGCCATAGTTGAGGGCAACATACTTTGCCAGAGGAACTGTCAGGTCAAAGCGCATGGATAGATCAGTGTCGCCCTTTGTAAAGCGGTAGATCTGCTTTTCTGTGTCACCGCCGCCCTTGGCAAGAAGGATCTCAGATGCCTCGAGCACAGGTGTATCAAGAGGGAAGAATCCGTAGCTGCTGTATACCTTTTTCAGCATATCCACGATAGCTTCAAACTGAAGCTGCTTTTCGGGCAGGAGCTCCATGAAGCCGGAAAGTGTTCTGGGCTTTATAGAATAACTCATTTTATATATCACCTCATGTTAATTTTACATTGTTATTCATGATACTGATTATAAAGCACAAGGAGCTTTTAAGCAATATTTTTCAGTATTCATTTGATTCTTCGTGCTCCCTTTTTATCTCTTTACTTAATTAAAATAAATTGATTATGTGCATTATGTCTATAACCTTTTGATTTTTTAAACGAAGTTAACATTTTAATGCTTAAATGATTGTCTGTTTTCGTCTAATATGCTATTATTAGTCTAAGATAATATAATGTTATATGATGAATTTACGAGGTGATATCCATGATCGAAATGCTTAAAAATCTTCCCTTCATGCTTGAAGTTGAATCTCAGGAGCCCGACGAACTGTTTGCCGGTAAGGTCGATCTGTTTAAGATCTGCTATGAGTGTGACGGATGCCGAGTAATGGGTTTTGCCGCATTCCCCAAGGATATTCAGGGCGAGATCCCCGCAGTTGTCTTTAATCGCGGCGGCAACCGAGAGTTCGGCATTCTCCACCCCAATGCAGTATGCCGTCTGGCCGCACGCGGCTATGCTGCCCTCGGCAGCCAGTACCGCGGCAATGCTGGCGGAACCGGTATGGAGGAGTTCGGCGGCGCCGATGTAAACGACGTTATCCGCCTTATCGACATTGCTCTCGAGCTTCCCTTCGCCATCAAGTCGGGCATATATATGCAAGGCCATTCCCGCGGCGGCATGATGACCTATCTAGCCTGCGCACGCGATGAGCGCATCAAGGCAGCAGCCATCGGCGCCGGTGTTTCCGATGCCTTCATCATGTACGAAACACGTGAGCAGAGCATGAAGGATGTCTACCACGAGCTGGTCGGCGGCGGACCCGACACACACCACGACGAGTTCGTTGCCCGCTCGGCCACCTACTGGCCCGAAAAGATCATTCCTCCCATGCTCATCTGTCAGGGCACCGACGACTGGCGCGTTGTTCCCGAGCAGAGCATCAAGATGCACGAAAAGCTCAAGGAGGCCGGCAAGGAGACCAAGCTTGTTATCTTTGAAGGAGCCGATCATTCCCTCAAAGGAACAACCTATATGGACGAGGTAGATGCCTGGTTCAAGAGCCATCCCCTCGCCTGACATATAAATCAAATATACCGAAGGAGGCAGCCGTCAATGAGAGAAATAACACTTGACTTTATAAATGAGCAGCGCGAGTCGTTCCTCAGTGATCCCAAAGCCATCGCCGCCGCAAACTCTGTGGCAAAGAACGGTGCGCTGGCCGCTTCGATAAACGTTGAAATACAGAAAAGTCTTCCCTTCGTCTTTGAAATAGATGTTTGGAACGAAGGCACCACCGACCAGCATGCCACAGGCCGCTGTTGGGCCTTTGCCTCGCTCAACATAGTAAGGCACAACATGAAGCGCACCCTCGGCATTGCCGAAAGGAACTTCGAGCTCTCGCAGAATTATATCTATTTCTTCGATATGCTTGAAAAATGCGCCCGTTTTCTCGATGGACAGATCAGAAATATCGATCTTCCCCTTGATGATCCCAAAGTCTCCAATCCCCTGAGAAGGCCCATCGCCGATAACGGCATGTGGTATGGTTTCTGCAGGCTGGCCGACAAATACGGCGTTGTTCCCAAGTATATGATGCCTGACACCCAGTGCTCCTTCGATTCCAAGTATGTCACAAGGATCATCGAGCAGAAGCTCAAGCTTTCGG
>JAFOHJ010000014.1 GCA_017421885.1 Clostridia bacterium | reverse complement strand
TAGGCAAAGCAACCCAGGCGCTCAAACCGCGCTTCTTTGAGGAATTCGCACAATTCGGCAAAATCCTGTTTCGTTTCGCCGGGGAATCCCACCATCACGGTGGTGCGGAGTACCACGTCGGGCAGTTTGGCGCGGATGTGCTTGATGAGGGCCGTAAGCGTTTCGCGGTCACCCTGACGGTTCATCGCGCGAAGCACCTTACCACAGCGAGATCCCCGGCGACTTCCGCGTAAGGTTCATGACCAGCCACCCCAAGGATGCAACCCCCCGCCTCTTTGATGTAATGGCAAAGAGCGACAAGATCTGCAATTCCATCCATCTTCCCGTTCAGGCCGGCAACGACCGCGTCCTCAAGGAGATGAACCGCCGTTATACAAGCGAGAAATATCTTGGCCTTGTGGAATATGCGCGCAAGGTCATGCCCGACCTGACCATCACCTCCGACATCATCGTCGGCTTCCCCGGCGAGACCAACGAGGAGTTCGAGGATACCCTCAAGCTGCTGGAGACGGTCAGGTTCGACAGCCTCTTCACCTTCATCTTCTCGCCCCGCAAGGGCACCAAGGCATGGGACATGCCCGATGTGCTGACCAAGGAGGAGAAGAGCCGCAACTTCGACCGCCTGCTGGAGGTTCAGAACCGCATCTCCAAAGAGAAGAACGACGAATATGTGGGCAGGACCGTCCGCGTGCTCGTAGGCGAGGAAGAAAACGAAAAGAGCTATAACAACGAATACACCAAGCAGTCGCGCACCGAGGGCTTCAAGCTGGTCTATCTCCGCGGAGCCGAGGGCCTTGAGGGCCAGTTCGTCGACGCTGTGATCGAAAAGAGCTCGACATGGGCGCTGTTCGGCGCTGTAGTGAACAGGAGTTAAGATATGGCAGAGTTTACGCCGATGATGAAGCAGTATCTCGAAGTCAAAGAGCAGAACAAAGACGCGATACTCTTCTACCGCCTCGGCGACTTTTACGAGATGTTCTTCGAGGATGCCAGGGTGGCCTCGCGCGAGCTGGAGCTGGTGCTCACAGGGCGCGACTGCGGCCAGGAGGAGCGCGCACCCATGTGCGGCGTGCCCTACCACAGCGCCGAGGGCTATATCGCAAAGCTGATCTCGAAGGGCTATAAGGTTGCCATTTGCGAGCAGACCGAGGACCCCGCCCAGGCCAAGGGCCTTGTCAGGCGCGAGGTCATAAGGACGGTCACCCCCGGCACGGTCATGGAGGCATCCATGCTGGACGAGAGCCGGAACAACTTCATTTCGGCGGCCTATATGGACACAAGGGGCGGCGCAGTCTGCTTCTGCGACCTCTCGACCGGCGAGCTCTCGGCCACACTCATCCCTCAGAAGGACGGCTTCCGTGTTCTTACAGACGAGCTTTCACGCTACAGCCCCCGCGAGGTGCTGCTGAGCGACTTTGCCTGTTCCAACGAAAAAATGACCTCCGAGCTCCGCGAGAGAATGAACTGCTATGTGGAAAAGGCGGGCGAGTGGCGTTTTGAATCCAATAATGCCCGCGCCCTTCTCGAACAGCAGATGGAGGGCAAGATGGAGATTGAGGGCCTCGACGAGAACATCGTCCGCGTCTGCGGCGGCCTTCTCAGCTACCTCCACGAGACCCAGAAGAACGACCTGAGCCACATCGGCGCCGTCAGGGTCTACAGCGGCGAGCAGTTCATGCAGCTGGACCTTACGGCAAGGCGCAACCTCGAGCTGACCTCCACCATGAGGGCAGGGGAAAAGCGCGGCTCGCTGCTCTGGGTGCTGGACGAGACCAAAACGGCGGCCGGCTCGCGCCTCATCAGGCGCTGGCTCGAAAAGCCGCTGCTCAGCCTCAAGGAGATAAAGCTCCGCCATGAGATCGTGGGCGAGCTTAAAGACAACTTCCTTGTCAAGGACGAGCTTCGCGAGCTGCTGGGCGGCACCCACGATATCGAGAGGATAATCAGCCGCGTGGTGTTCGGCTCGGCAGGCGGCAGGGATATGCGTTCCCTTTCGGCGGTATGCGCCCTTCTGCCCGACATAAAGGAGCAGCTGGGCAAACTCGAGAGCCGCAAAGGCCGCGAGCTCTGGGAAAGGCTGGATGTGCTGGATGATGTGCTTAAAGACATCGAGGCCGCCATTACAGAAGAGCCTCCCTTCTCGGTGAGAGAGGGCGGAGTTATCCGCGACGGCTATTCGGTGGAGGTAGACCGCCTCAGGAGCCTCCTGGACGGCGGAGCCGGAAGGCTTCTTGCCATCGAGGACCGCGAGAGGGGCCGCACCGGCATCAAGAACCTCAAGGTCAGCTATAACAAGGTGTTCGGCTACTATATCGAGGTCACCAAGAGCTATGCATCTCTTGTCCCCGACGACTACATAAGAAAACAGACGCTGGTAAACAGCGAGAGATATATCACTCAGGAGCTCAAGGAGCTGGAGGGCGAGGTTCTGACGGCACGCGAGCGCCTGATGGCCCTTGAATACAAGCTCTTCACCGACCTGCGTCTCAGAACGGCCGAGCAGGTGGAGAGGGTCCAGCAGACGGCCGCCGTTCTGGCCGAGACCGATGTTCTGTGCAGCTTTGCATACTCGGCCGAGAAGAACCGCTATGTAAAGCCCGAGATGGATCTTTCTGATGTCATCGACATCAAGGACGGCCGCCATCCGGTGGTCGAGAAGGTGCTGGAAGACAGCTATTTTGTCCCCAACGACTCATATCTCGACTGTTCGGAGAACCGCGCTCACATCATCACCGGCCCCAACATGGCGGGCAAGTCGACCTACATGCGTCAGGTGGCGCTGATCGTCATCATGGCCCAGTGCGGCAGCTTTGTCCCGGCCTCCTATGCGAGGATCGGCATATGCGACCGCGTCTTCACCCGTGTGGGCGCATCCGACGACCTTTCGATGGGCCGCTCGACCTTCATGGTTGAGATGAACGAGGTGGCCGACATCCTGCGCCATGCCACATCCCGCAGCCTGCTGATCCTCGACGAGATCGGCCGCGGCACCTCGACCTTCGACGGCATGGCCATCGCAAGGGCGGTGCTCGAGCACGCGGCAAACAAAAAGACTCTGGGCGCAAAGACCCTCTTTGCCACCCACTATCACGAACTGTGCGACATGGAGGGGACGGTCCCCGGCGTGCGCAACTACAGCATCGTCGTCAAGAAGAACGGCGAGGAGATCGTCTTTATCAAGAAGATCGTCCGCGGCGGAGTCAACGACAGCTACGGCATCGACGTCGCAAAGCTTGCCGGCCTGCCCGACAGCGTTGTCAGAAGAGCGCGAAAGGTGCTGCGCGAGATCGAAGAATCGGCTCCCGCGCCCGAAAAACCTCAAAGGATCGACGACGGTCAGATCAGCCTCACCTCCTTTGCAGGCGAGGACATCATAAACGACCTCAAGAGCCTCGACCCCAATGTTCTCACCACCATCGAGGCCCTTCAGAAGATATACGAGCTCACTAAAAAGGCAAAGGAGTGTTAGTCTTTGGGTATAATCAATGTTCTGTCGCCTCAGATGGCTAACCTCATCGCTGCGGGCGAGGTGGTCGAGCGACCCGGCTCGGTGGTCAAGGAGATCATCGAGAACTCGATCGACGCAGGTGCCACCACCATCGAGGTCGAGATCAAGAACGGCGGCATCAGCTATATCCGCGTCAGCGACAACGGAAAGGGCATCGCTCCCGACGACCTGCCCCGCGCCTTCCTGCGCCATGCCACCAGCAAGATAAAGGAGCCCGACGATATGCTCAGCATTGCCACGATGGGCTTCCGCGGCGAGGCTCTGGCGGCCATCTCGGCGGTGTCGAGGGTCGATATCTTCAGCCGCGTTAAGGGCGAGCTCATCGGCAGCCAGCTTTCCTGCGAGGGCGGCGACATGGGCGAGCTCAGCGAGACCGGCTGCCCCGAAGGCACCACCATAGTCATACGCGACCTTTTCTATAATGTCCCCGCGCGAATGAAGTTCCTTAAGAAGGATGCCACCGAGGCCGGCTATTGCGAGAGCGCAGTCATGTCGGCGGCGCTGGCCTATCCCGGCATCGCCTTTCGCTTCATAAAGGACGGCCGCGAGAGCTTCTTCACAACGGGCAGCGGCCAGCTGCTTCAGGTCATCTCGGCCCTCTGCGGCAGGGAAACGGCAGGCGAGCTGCTTCCGGCCGCGGGCGAATATCCCGGCGCCACAATAAGCGGCTTTGTATCGCCCCCTTCGCTCACAAGGGCCAGCCGCAGCATGCAGTATTTTCTCGTCAACGGCAGGCCGGTAAGGGGCAAGATCCTCTCGGCGGCTGTCGACGGCATATATAAGGGCAAGGTCATGCCGGGAAGACACCCCATCGTCTTCCTTAACATCAATGTGCCCTTTTCGCAGGTGGATGTAAATGTCCATCCTGCCAAGCTGGAGGTCAAGTTCTCGAGAGAGAAGGAGGTCTTTTCGGCCATCTATAACGCCATCGAGGGCGCCCTTGAGGGCAAAAGGGGCAGCTTTCCTCAGATGAGTATCGGCCCCGAGCACGAAGAGGCAGAGCCTCAGGAGAAACCTCAGGAAAAGCCTCAGGAAAAGCCTCAGGCCGAGGAGAAAAAGCCTGTCACTGCGCCTAAGGCAGTGACCGCCACAGAAGGGCCGGCGGAATATGAAAACGCCCTCTATATCGCCGAAGATACCTTTAAGGCCGAAGGCGGCGCATTCAGCAGCGCTCCTCCCATCTATGATGCGCAGGAGGCTGCAAAGAAGCAGGAGGCCAACGACTTTGACATGGACGACGATATGTTCGGCATAAGCAAGCACGAGCTGGTGCCAAGGCGCACGGGACCCTCGCCCTTCCGTAAGAGTGAGAGTTATGAGCCTCCCGAGATTATCGCCATTCCGGCAGAAGAGCCCGTGGAGATAATAGAGGAAGAGCCTCAGATGCCTGTCGAGACGGTTCAGGAATCCATCACACTTCCGGCATCCCATGAGGAACCCGAAGTTGCACCGGAGAGCATCACGGAGCAGCAGGGCAGAGTCACGGTCATCGGAATGGCATTTAACACATACATCCTTGCTCAGGACGACGAGGGCCTCTGGCTCATCGACAAGCATGCCGCCCACGAGAGGATAATCTACAACAGGCTCAGGGCCTCCATTGGCTCTATTGATGTTCAGATGCTGCTCAGGCCGGTGTCGGTCAGCCTTACTCCCCTTGAGAAGCAGGTCTGCCTCGATAATATGGAGTTGCTCGAGAGCTGCGGCTTCGAGCTCAGCGACCTGGGCATGTCCGGCCTTGCGGTGCGCGGCGCGCCGGTCTACCTAGGCGAGGGAGACATCCCATTTGTGCTGAGCGAGATGGCTCAGAAGCTGACAGAGGGGGCAAAACCCGGCACATCGGTGCTGGACGACCTGCTGGCCTCCATATCCTGTAAGGCAGCTATCAAGGGCGGCAGCCGCTCCGATATGCGCGAGCTGCAGAGCCTTGTCGACAAGGTGATGAGCGACCCCGAAGTTCGCAACTGCCCCCACGGCAGGCCGGTGGCGGTGTTTATGACACGCCAGCAGCTGGAAAAACAGTTCAAAAGGATACTGTGATATGAAAAAAGTTATCGTGGTCTGCGGCCCTACGGCTTC
>JAFOHJ010000097.1 GCA_017421885.1 Clostridia bacterium | reverse complement strand
TCTCTGGCTCGACACCCTCCCCCACTCGGACGAGATCCCCAAGCACGACTTTCCCGCCCGTTTCAGACTGAAGATAAGGAGGATATCAGGTATGAAATACACCCTGCTTCACCTGGGCAAGCTTGCCCTTTACGGCATCGTGGCTGTTTTCATGGGGCTTATAGCCACCGTTATCTCGGCCATACCCATCGCCGCCCCCCTTCTGTTCACCGTAGACCCCAAGATAATCGCCATCTGCAACGGCATCATATCGGTCATCATCGCCTTCCTTGCCGCATGGGTGCTGCAGAATATATGGTATCGGCTCGGCGAGTCGGCCCGCGCGCGCGAACTGCCCTATCCCGCGCTTGATATTCTCGCAGTTCTCGCCATTCCCATCATTTTTATCATTGCCAGCTTTATCGGCGCATCGGGCGACACCATCGCCACCTCTTCTCAGGGGGTTGTTTTCGGAGTATTCGGAGTATCGCTGCTGCCCTTCCAGATCCTTTTCGGCTTCGGTATGCTGGGCAGGATATTCCCCTTCTATGGCATGATCCTTTGGCTGGCCGTTATGGGCGTTGTCTTCTATGCCGGCATGAAGGATATCTCCCTCAAAAAGACCTTCAAGTGGCTCAAGCTTGCGGCCATCCCCGCCGGCGTGTATGATGGTCTGACTATAATGGGCATAGGTTATAACATGATGCCCTTCCTCAAGGCCGCATATCTTCTTCTTATAATCATCACCATTACCTATTTCTTTAAAGAACTTGGAATGAAAACAGTTCTTATAAAGATCACTGCGGCTATCCTCGCTGTATGCGCCATCGCCGCCATGTTCTTTGACCTCCCTCCCGACGACGGCACCGAAGGAAAGCTGCTAAGTCCATTTTCCGACCCCTCGCACTTTGACGAGATATTCCCCGATTTTACCACCGCACCCATATCCATACGCTGCGGATCTTCCGAATCGGCTTTCGGCGGCACCTATATCTCTCTTTCTCCCGACGATGAAGCCGAAATCAGAGAACTGTTAAACGGCGTGATCCTGAAAAGCATTTATACCTCCCCTTCCTATACCGGTACAAAAAAAGTTATGCTGCATATAGAAAGTGAAGCTGCTTCGGCTGATATTATAATATACAGTGCATTGGACGGTTTTGCACACGTTGATATTCACACCGATGACGAGTCAAAGAGCTTTAATAACCTTAAAATCGATGATTTGGATGTTCTCAACGAGCTCGAAGAGCGCATCCTCGCTTCTCCCGATGAGAATGCCGCCGTCTATATGCCGCAGGATTCACTTGATGGCTATCACCTGTCTGCCGAAAATGCCGCCCTCCTTCAGGATGCCATAAATGACATGAGATCTATATCGGCAGAAAAGGCAGAGGAGTATGGCTACTCCTTCAACTGCCGCCTCGAGCTTTATGGCGAAAGCTGGCTGCTCGACAGCCGCAAGGGCGTTTTCCTCCGCGAGTCGGACGGCACATACTACCGCACCGCAAAATATCTCGGCGGCTGGCTGACGCGCACCGAGGATCTCATAACCATCACCGTTTCCTTCGACCTCAGCGAGCTTTACGAGCTGTCGGATGCATCGGTCCTCTCCGAGCAGCCCCGCTTCGGACGGGATGCCGGATTCTATGCCGAATACACCGATGTAAGCTGCACCGAAAAGGACGGCAGATTCATCTGCACCGTAAAGGTGAGCGACATACCCGAGTATCTGTTTATACAGCCTCCTGTATTCCGCTATGAAGTCTTTGAGAATGACAGATATTCTGTCAAACACTATTCGCCTGATGAATACACGGTATCTCCCGACGGCATGATCGTCATAGATTGAAAACATTAAGCACAATACCCAAAAAGCTATCCCCGGTTTTGTAATCCTGTACAAAATCGGGGATTTTTATGTTGTGATACACCTCTTATGGTGCTATAATGTAAACGCAAATAAAATGACGAAAGGAAACATTCACCATGTCTGAACTCCTCGAGATCACCATGATCGTCAGCTTCGGCGCATCGTGGCCCCTCAATGTAATGAAATCCTATAAGGCACGCACCGCAAAGGGCAAGAGCCTCGGCTTCGTCTGCCTCATCCTCTTCGGCTATATCGCAGGCATCGCCTCCAAGCTCATGAACGAAGCTTATATGGCTAACTTCGCCGAGAAGTGGTATGTCCTCTTCTTCTATGTTCTCAACTTCATCATGGTCAGCCTCGACTTCATGCTCTATTTCCGCAACAAGAAGCTCGACAAGATCGCTGCAGGCGAAAAATAAATATAAAACGGAGCCAAAAGCTCCGTTTTTCTTTTTCCCTCCACACTTGACACTCAGGATAGGTTCTGATATACTTTTCTTAATATCGGATCTGATCCAGACCCCCGAAACACAACAAATCCTGTGACCGGGCCCCGAAACTCCCATATGTCCCCACCAGAGAGGACGGCCATGTGCTGAAAGCCGTCTTGGAGCATGAGTTGAGGCACCTCCCGCGAGGAGCGCGTGTGAAAATCAAGTAATGCGCGACGTCCTGCCGGCGTTATTCGGCCAATGAGTGGCAGCTCTTTTATTAAGGCTGCAATCAGAGTGGAACCACGGATATAATCCGCCTCTGTGTCTTATCGGCACGGGGGCTTTTTATTTTATCCGATATAATAATATATTCGGAAAGGAAAGAACACACATGATTAACGTAAAAGTTAACGGTCAGAGCTATGAAGTAGCCGAAGGCACACTGGCTCTCGACTTTGCAAAGCAGGTCATGGGCGACGAGTATAAGAAGGCCCTCTCCTGCCAGATCAACGGCAATAACCTCAGCCTGCCCACCGAGCTTCACGACGGCGACGAAGTAAGCTTCAACACATGGGACGATGCTGACGGCCGCTGGACACTCCGCCACACAGCTTCCCACATCCTGGCTCAGGCTGTAAAGCACATCTTCCCCGATGCAAAGTTTGCTATCGGTCCCGCTATCGATAACGGCTTCTACTATGACTTCGACCGCGAGGAGCCCTTCACACAGGAAGACCTCGACAAGATCGAAAAGGAAATGAAGAAGATCATCAAGAAGGGTTATCGCCTCGAGCGTTTCGAGCTGCCCCGTGCAGAGGCTCTCGAGTTCATGAAGGACGAGCCCTATAAGGTCGAGCTCATCAACGACCTGCCCGAGGATGCCATCATCTCCTTCTACAAGCAGGACGACTTTACCGACCTCTGCGCAGGCCCCCATCTGCCCTCCACATCGGGCGTTAAGGCCATCAAGCTGACATCGGTCACAGGTGCTTACTGGCGCGGCGACTCGAACCGCAAGATGCTCCAGCGTATCTACGGCACAGCCTTCACATCCAAGGAAGACCTCGAGGCTTATCTGACAGCCATCGAAGAGGCCAAGAAGCGCGACCACCGCAAGCTGGGCAAGGAGCTCGGCCTGTTCATGATGGCCGACGAAGGCCCCGGCTTCCCCTTCTTCCTGCCCAAGGGCATGGATCTCAAGAACACACTGCTTGAGTACTGGCGCTCGGTACATCGCCGTTACGGCTATGTAGAGGTACAGACACCTCAGATCCTCAACCGCGACCTGTGGCTGCGCTCGGGTCACTGGGATCACTACAGAGACAACATGTATACAACAGTCATCGACGAGATGGACTATGCCATCAAGCCCATGAACTGCCCCGGCGGAATGCTGGTATATAAGAGCCAGCCTCACTCCTACCGTGACCTGCCTCTGCGTATGGCTGAGCTCGGTCTTGTTCACAGACATGAAAAGTCAGGTACACTCCACGGCCTCATGAGAGTACGTTGCTTCACACAGGACGATGCTCATATCTTCATGACACCCGATCAGATCGAAAGCGAAATCTTGGGCGTTATCAACATGATCGACAAGTTCTACTCCGTATTCGGCTTCAAGTACAACGTTGAGCTTTCCACACGTCCCGAGGATTCAATGGGTAGCGACGAGGCTTGGGAAACAGCAACAGCAGCCCTCAAGAATGCACTCGAAGCAAACGGCAAGCCCTACAAGATCAACGAGGGTGACGGCG
>JAFOHJ010000096.1 GCA_017421885.1 Clostridia bacterium | reverse complement strand
CTGACTGTTATTATCGTCGGCTGCTGGCTTGCCTTTAACGGCCAGCTCACCCTTGGCGAGTTCCTCGCCTTCGTATCCTATAACCGAACCCTTGCCTTCCCTCTGAGGAGGCTGGGCCGCATCCTCTCGGACGTAAGTAAGACCCGCGTTTCGGCCGAACGTCTTTCCGAGGTCCTCGAGGCCGAGGAAGAACACGATGCCGTCACCGATACAGAGCCCGATATGCGCGGTGATATCGTATTTGACCATGTTTCCTTTGCCTATGACGGCGAGACCGTCCTTAAGGATGTTTCCTTCGAGATCCCCGCAGGCTCTACCTTCGGTATCCTCGGCAACACCGGTTCGGGCAAGAGCACCCTTTGTTATCTGCTCGACCGTCTGTATGATGTAGAGCCCGAAAACGGCTGCATCACTGTCGGCGGAGTGGACATACGAACTATCAAGCGCAATTATCTGAGGCAGAATGTAGGCCTCGTCCTGCAGGAACCTTTCCTTTTCTCCAAGACCATAGCCGAGAATATTGCAATATCCCGCTCCGATGCCTCTATGGAGGATATCCGCCGTTCGGCCTCGATCGCCGATGTTGACGAAAGCATTATGGAGTTCTCCAAGGGCTACGACACCATCGTCGGCGAGCGCGGTGTTACCCTCTCGGGCGGCCAGAAGCAGCGTGTCGCCATTGCCCGTACCCTTATGTGTGGCTCGCCCATCATGGTATTCGACGATTCTCTTTCGGCAGTCGACCTGACCACCGACGCACGCATCCGTGATGCCCTTCGCAGCGGCACTGACGGCGCCACCGTCATACTTATCTCTCACCGAATCAACACCCTCATGGATGCCGACCGCATCCTTGTCCTTGACAACGGACGTGCCGCTGAATACGGCACACACGAAGAGCTGCTGGCCCTCGGCGGCATATACAGACGAACCTACGACCTTCAGAGCGCAGCCGCTTCGGGAAAGGAGGAGGCATAATGAGCGAAAATATCAACTATGCAAAAGGCTTCAGACCCAAAACATGGGCAAAACTCTTCCCCTTCCTGAAAGCTTATGCCGGCCGCCTTATTTTTATTATGGTGCTGATGTCGCTGACTGCGATAATCGATGTAATCATCCCCCGCTTCCAGAGCTATGCAGTCGACCATTTCATTGTCCCCGGCACTCTTGAGGGCATTAAGCCTTTCGCCCTGGCATATATCTGTGCCATCCTGTTCTCGTCGGTATGCACCATCCTCTTCTCCCGTCAGTCGATGGTGGTCGAGATGGGCCTCGGCCGCGATATGCGCCGTGCCTGCTTCGTACATCTTCAGGAGCTTTCGCTTACATATTTCAATCAGACTGCGGTAGGATATATCCTGGCACGCGTAATGAGCGACACCAACCGCATCGCCGGTCTTATCGCCTGGTCGCTTGAGGACATCTTCTGGTCGCTGGCCTATGTAGTTGCGGCATTCGTATCGATGTTCTCGGTCAATTCCCGGCTGGCGCTTATAATCCTTGCAGTCGTTCCTCCCATTGCTGTCGTTACCGGCTTTTTCCAGGGCAAGATCCTTGCTGCAAACCGCCATATCCGCTCGGTAAACTCCAAAATGACCGGTGCCTATAACGAAGGCATCACCGGAGCCAAGACCTCCAAGACCCTCGTTATCGAAGACCGTATTTCCGACGAGTTCTCCGAGATTACCGATGAGCTCTATCGTGCCAACTACCGTTCGGCCAAGCTCAATGCTGTATTTATCCCCATAATCACCTTCTTCAGCTCGACAGCCGTTGCCTTCGTCCTGATGCAGGGCGGATATATGGTTATGGATCAGGTCATCGAGTTCGGCACACTTTCGATGTTTGTCAGTTATGCCCTTAATATCCTCGAGCCCATCCGAACAACTGCCCGAGTTTTCTCGGAGTGTATCTCGGCCCAGGTCAATATCGAGCGTGTCTCGGCTCTGCTCGAGCACCCTTGCCTCATTCAGGACACACCCGAAGTCATTGAAAAATACGGCGATACCTTCAATCCCAAGCGCGAAAACTGGGAGCCCATCAAGGGTCACATCGAGTTTAAGGATGTCACCTTCAAATATCCCGACGGTGACGAATACATTCTCGAGCATTTCAACCTCGACATTCCTGCCGGCACAAATGTCGCCATTGTCGGCGAGACCGGTGCCGGAAAGAGCACCCTTGTAAACCTCGCCTGCCGATTCTTCGAGCCTACCAGCGGTTCTATCCTTATCGATGGTGTCGACTATCGCCAGCGCAGCCAGCTGTGGCTCCATTCCTCTCTCGGATATGTCCTTCAGAGTCCCCAGCTTTTCTCCGGCACTGTTGCCGAGAATATCCGCTATAGCAAGCCCGATGCAACCGATGAAGAGGTTAAGGCGGCTGCTAAAATGGTATCGGCAGATGTTGTTGCCGAAAAACTTGAAAACGGATATGACACCGATGTCGGCGAAGGCGGCGACCGCCTCTCCACCGGTGAGAAACAGCTTATCTCCTTTGCCCGCGCCATTTTGGCTGATCCTCCTATCTTTGTTCTCGACGAGGCCACATCCTCCATCGACACAGAGACTGAGCTGCTTATCCAGAATGCTATCCAACACATCCTCAAGGGTAGAACATCCTTCATGATCGCTCATCGTCTTTCTACAGTACGCCATGCCGACATTATCCTCGTAGTCGAAGACGGCAGAATAATCGAACGCGGAAGCCACAGCGAGCTCCTTGAGCTCAACGGCAAGTATGCCGAGCTTTATAAAGCAATGGAGATCCGTGAAAAGCATCAGAAAATGGGAGGAATTGCGCTTGAATAACGACCCGACCAAAGGATATAAATGGGCATTTGCCTATGCTCTTTCCTTCGGCCTGATCGCCTCTGTTCTGGCCGATCCTCCGGAGATAATCGCCGGATTTCTTAAGATCATGGTAGCTGATAATATGCTTATAACCGACTATTTCCTGCTGGCAGGCTATGGCGCTGCCCTTGCAAATGTCTCGGTCGTCACGCTTATTACAGTTATCCTGATGTATATCAACAGGATCCCTCTTAACGGCACAGGCATCCTCACGATCGGCCTTATGTCAGGCTTTTCCTTCTTCGGCAAGAGTGTTTTCAACATGTGGTTCATTCTGTTGGGAACATATCTCTACTGCAAGGTGTTCAAAAAAGCCTTCTCCGGCTGCCTGACCCTCAGCCTGTTTTCAACAGCACTGGCCCCTCTGATCAGCCATCTTTTCTTCTATCATGGCACCCTTCAGCCGCTTAATATGCTCCTTTCACTGTTCTGCGGCGTTTTGATCGGCTTTGTCATCCCCATGATGGGCCCATATGCCGCATATCTGCTCAATGGAATGACCCTCTACACCATTGGATTCTCTCTTGGTCTCCTATGCCTTGTCATCGTTCCCATCCTTAAATCCTACGGATACATGTTCAACCCCGTAACGGTATGGAACACCGGCGACAATCTCGAGGTCGGCCTTGTTCTTGGTGCCTTCTGCCTGTTTCTTATCTTTATGGGCTTTAAAAAGGGCGGAGCTCAGGCATTTGAAAACTATCTTCGTATGCTGAGGCGCCCGGGCCTGTCTTCTCAAGACTTCACCCATCTCGACGGAATAGAGGCCTGCCTTATAAATATGGGCGTTAACGGTCTTATATCCATTGGATATATCCTGCTGATACAGGGCCATCTTAACGGACCCACCATCGGCGGAATCCTCACCATAATCGGCTTTTCTGCCAAAGGAAAGCATGCCGCAAACATACTCCCCATTATGATCGGTGTTGCACTGGGCGGAATCACAAAGCAGTGGGATCCCCACTCACCTGCGGCCCAGCTTGCGGCCCTTTTCGGCACTACCCTGGCTCCTATTAGCGGATCCTTTGGTCCCGTTGCGGGCATAATCGCCGGTTTTGTTCACTCATCGGTCGTTCAGCATGCCGGAGTCGGTTATTCAGGCATCAACCTGTATAACAACGGTTTCGCCGGAGGCATCGTATCGATCGTTATCTATCCCATTTTTGTAAATATCTTTAAACGCAACAATTTCTCCGAACCCTCTCCCGGCTCTCCTGCCGCATTGGAAGCAGAAATTAAAAAAGAGGCATGAAAACATCAAAAGCCAAGCTGTATTTAACAGCTTGGCTTTTATCTTTAGTATTTTACGGATTTAAGTATCTTTATCTCACCGTTTGCAAGATCGTCGATCATCAGATCCGTTCCCTTAAGGTAATATGCTTTCCCATCGATAAACACGGGGGTTACCGCATAAACTCCCTCTTTGTTCTGTTCAGAGTCGTCCAGCCTTATCCGGTATACTGTTCCATCATTTCTGCTGAGATATACATATCCATCCATTACATACTCCAGACGGTCGTCACCTATATTTTCAAAAATGACAAGATCACGTATTTCATATGTATTGCCGTCATAGGATGTCAGCGTAAACAGATTATCTATTTCGCCTTTATCATTTTCATTTCTCGACAGCACATAAACAACTTCATCTATCTCCACAAAATCAGCATAGGCTCCGGCCGCAATAAAAGAGCCGGTCCTGAGTCCGTACCTTCTCAGAAGCTCTTTATCTGAGTCCTCATAATAATACAGACCGGTATCGGTAGTAAATGCTATCTCGCCTCCCTGCACCAGTGTTTCGCTGGCGCTGCCGTAAAGCATGCTTCGGCATATGGCTCCGCTTTTCTCTGAAGTAAAATACACCCAGCCGTTACCTACGCAGAAACTTCCCTTTATCTTTTCCGGAAGAATTACCACAGCATTGCTTCCATCCTTATCGATGGCCCATAATTCACCCACACGTTCGGCCAAGTTCTTCTGCTTCACATAATATATTCTTTCATTGTCCAACCACATCTGATATGTGCGGTCATCGGTCAGACAGAAGGTTTCTCCATCACTGCTAAGCGAAAAAATACCTTCATCATTAAAATAGAATATCTTTGTGCCGTCAAAAAACACTCTTTCGGGAGATGCTTCCGAAATAATATGATACTGTTCTCCTCCGATATTGGCCATCGCAATACCGCCGTCGGGGACTGTAAACACAGCTGCTCCCCCTGTCATTACAAAACGGCCGCCCTCCGAAGTTACCTCTACCCCTTTGATCTTGGGATTTTCTTTTACCTCTTCACCTTCCGGCTCGTTTTGCGGCGCAGCATCTATATTATTGGGAATCACCATCGTTTCAGGCACTTTAACTTCATTTTCAGTATCCTGACCGATTTCTTCAGATATATTAAAACATGCAGTAAGAGTAAAAAGATATGCCAGTAATACTGCAACCATTATTTTTTTCATATTTTCACCTCGTTCCCAAACAGTTACTTTACAAAAAAGCCCGTTTGAGATAGGATATATATGCAGAGTAATCTCTGCGCAACTAAAGATAAGGAGCATAAAGCTATGTACTACAAAATGAATATCGCCGGCCTCGACCGCGAGCTTCCCCTTTGCCCTTTGACAGACGAACTCCAGATCGCTGCATTCGTCATTTTCGGAGACTGCGAACTGACAACAGCCTGCGCTGCCGAGCTTCTCAAGCGCGCACCTGAGTATGATTACATCATCACAGCCGAATCCAAGGGTATTCCCCTTGCCCATGAAATGGCCCGTCAGCATGGCGACTCTACATATTTCCTCGCACGCAAGTCGGTCAAGCTCTATATGCGCGATGTTATCTCCAATCAGGTAAACTCCATCACAACAACAAATACCCAGACCCTCTATCTCGACGGAACCCATGCCGCTCAGATGAAAGGCAAGAAAATCCTCATTGTCGACGATGTAGTTTCCAGAGGCGATTCTCTCCGCGCTATCGAAGCCCTTGTCGAAAAAGCCGGCGGCATCGTCTGCGGCAGAATGACGATCCTCGCAGAGGGCGATGCCCAGAACCGCGACGATATCGTCTATCTCGAAAAGCTGCCCCTCTTCACAAAGGACGGACAGCCTATCTGATATTAACCCCTCTTTCAGCCCACAGCCTGGCAAATTCAAGATAGGTCACTCTGATAGAGATGATCTCTGAAATAATATAGCTGAGCGCAACAATAAGAAGTATCTTCCAGGATGCCCCCATTATCGGGAGGACAAACAGCAGTGCTCCGTAGAGCACGGCCATCAGGTCAAATGCCTTTGCCTTTCCGGTATTGGAGGCATTTTCTGCATTTTCTTCCTGAGCTATAGCAGTGTTTTTCTCTTTGATTCCCCTGATACAGCTTACCGCATACGATATTACCATTACAGCAGCACATACCCACAGCCTGTCAATGATGAGGCTGGCTGCAGCTGCAGCTGCAATAAATGCGGCCATGACAATAAAAGCCTTTGCCTTTCCCAGAGCATTTGCATTCATAGTCTGATTTGCATACTGGCTTATAACTGTGATTCGGTCAAAATTGGGGTCTTTAGATGCTATATACTGTCTGACCGACCCTACCATGGAAATAACAATAATATAAAGTCCGAAGAAAATAAAAATATTCTGCAGCCATGCTATCGAGGGATTTTTGAACACCAGTAATCCCGAAAACATAAAACCACAGCCAAGTGTGATGCCCGTGATATTAGACATCATTTTATCAAGCAATTCCATAAGAACACTCCTTTAGTTCAGTTTTTAGAGCCTAATCAGTATATCATATTTCGGCTCTTCATGTATTACGATATTGAAAACTTACGTTATATTTCAGGGTTCAATATAGAAAACATACCTTGCAGTTCCGGAATAATATTTATTTTCTGTCCACTTTGCTGTGATCTCATATATCATGCCCTCTACAGGCGGCTCTATAATACCCTTTTCAATATCAATAACTATCCCTTCTGCTGAAGTGTCTCCAACATAAGAACTGGGCCAGCATCTTGCTTCTGCTATCTCATCCGGCTGGCTCTCAAAGCTTAGTTCGATAACATCACCATTTGCATAAAACAACGGCTCGTCATGGTCCATATCAAGCGGATGCACAAGAGACGCCTCATAACTCTCCCTGCCGAAGAGTTTCTCATAACTCCACGAAATAGCCGATCCATCAAGACTTACCATTATATCGTCGCAGTATATATTCAAGACAGGGGGATTATCGTATTCTTTATATTTATTATTAATTACAGTAAGTGTAACAGCTAAAAAAAATATAAGCATAGCTGCTATGACTATTTTTCTTTTCATATACCAATACCTCCAGAACGCATATATAAACAAAAAAGCTTTGACCTAAGTCAAAGCTTTTTCTGTGGCTCCCCCTGTTGGGCTCGAACCAACGACCCTGCGGTTAACAGCCGCATGCTCTGCCAACTGAGCTAAGGAGGATTATTTTATTCAAACCTGACTTTCGTCAGTTTTAAAACTTGCAAGAGGAGCTTTGATAAAATCAAAGCTCCTCTAT
>JAFOHJ010000095.1 GCA_017421885.1 Clostridia bacterium | reverse complement strand
TTATATTTTTTATTGCCGCAGAGGCCTTTCTCTCCTCTTAAGCATCGTAATGATGTTATCCTCAGCGAGGACAACACAGAGGCTTATGTATGGTTGGCAATTGATGAGCGTAAGCATGGCATTTCGGCATTATTTAAAATGGGGCCCGGATCTTTTCCGGACTCTTGCTTTATCTCATAATGAATAATATAATCGTAATATAATCTTTAAAAAGAGATACGTAATGACAAAAATCAACATCAAGCGTATCCTCATCCTTACCCCGCAGGAACCTGCTGTGCCGGATGAACCTGCCTCCGAACCGGCTTCCGCTCCCTGTGCCGATGTGTTGGCAGCCATGGACTTTGCATGCAGCGTTGGTTTGATAATCGATATGAGGTGAAATATATGACAGTAAAACTCTTTTTCCAAGCAATCATAAAATATTTTGCAGGTGTCGCTCTTGTGGGCGCGCTGATATTCGGCTCTGCCGGTACATTTGATTATTTCGGAGGGCAGCTGCTGATGGCTGTTCTCTTTATCCCTATGTTTGCTGCCGGCATTGTTATGATGCTAAAAGATCCCGAACTTTTGAAAAAACGCCTCAACGCCAAAGAAAAGCTGAATGAACAGAATACAGTGATCAAACTTAGCGCACTTATGTTTATCTCGGGCTTTGCAGCCGCAGGATTCAGCTATCGTTTTGGTCTTTATATGTTCTCGCGAAACATTTCGCTGGCAGCGACGGCTATGTTTCTTTTTTCCTATCTGCTGTATGCCGAAGTTATGCGTGAAAACTCCTATCTTTCCAGAACCATCGAGGTTCAGGAGGGACAGAAAGTTATAGACACGGGCCTTTATGGCATAGTAAGGCATCCTATGTACAGTGCAACCCTTATTCTGTTTTGCTCGATGCCGGTCATCCTGGGTTCTCCGATATCTTTTATCATCTTCCTCACCTATCCGCTGATAATCACAAAAAGGCTCATAAGTGAAGAAGCTTTTCTTGAAAAAGAGCTGACCGGATACCGCGAATATAAACAGAAGGTTAAATACAGACTAATACCTTTTATATGGTGAAAGAAAAAGACGGCTTCATAATGAAGCCGTCTTTTATTATTTTATCTGATTTTCTCTGCTATGGCCTCGTAAATCTCTCTGGTCTGTTCTGCCGTCTCTCCGCCTATGACAAGAATATCATCTCCACACTCTATAATAACTGCGGCATTGCATTTAGTGTATGAGTATCTTATATAATATCCAAACTCATCATTCTCAAAGGTGCCCATCAGCAGAACCGGGCTACCAAATCCGCTTGCACGATAACCGGGATCAAGCTCTTCGCGATATTCGATGGCTTCTATTTCATTATACTCCACAGTCACATCATCCCAATAAGAGGCCTCTACCGTAAAGCTTTCCTCGTCCATAACTATCTCAACGCTGCCGGTGAACATCATATAAACTATTCCTATCAGCATTATGCCTACACCGATAAGAACAGTATTTCTAAACAGCTTCATACCCTTACTCAGCGGAGGTTTTGTTTCAAAATACTCGCCTTTCTCTTTCTGTTTCCTGTAATAAAGATAAGAGTATATCATAGGAATAAAAGCAGCAGCAAAAACAACTATCATAAACGCACCTATTCCTGCAGCACCGGGAATAAGGCCGGAGATTATCATCAGAATACCGCCTATGACCCACACCTTGCCTCCAAAGCGGTGAGTCGCATTCCAGTTATCTTCGTTATTGACCGTCCATGTCAGCTTGATGCCAAGAGTATAGTTCTGTTTGATCTTAGGCAGATAATTGCCCATAACCGCAAACATAAGGCCAAATCCAAAGGGCATTATCCTGTCCATACCGAACTCTATATCAAAGACAATTGCATACATTACGGCACTGATCACGACAGAGATGACCGGCATGATCCAGTAGACTATTTTTACTGCTTTTTTAGTCTGATCGCGATTTCCGGGGTCACGTGATGTGATAAAAAGGCACAGCCAGTGAGCCGGAAGAAGACTGAGAGGAAGAAGAAACACCAGTTCTCCCCTGTCTCCAAGCCTCGTTGTCTCTCCCTCAAAATTAAAATGGGCCGGCACACGATGGGGCAGCTTATCCCACATCAGAATACCGAAAATCATTGGCAGAAGGATGACAAGCGATGTCACTATCAGCAGCTTTCTGTTATTTTTCATCATTATCGTTCTCTCCTTTCAGCGAGGTTATCCAAAGCATGATCTCTTCAAGGACCGATGCATTGAGCTCGTAAAAAATAAACTTTCCCTCTCTTGTATCTCGTATGAGATCGGCCTCCTTAAGCACCGACAAATGGCGCGATATCGATGGCGCCGTTACATCAAAATGCTCGGCGATATCTCCTGCCGAAAGCCTGCCTTTCTTGAGCATTTCCAGTATCTCCCGCCTTATGGGGTCGGCCAGTGCCTTCATTGTATTCTGTATAGACATTGAATGCCTCCTCTCTAAGCTTTAATTAACATTTAACCTAATCGTTAATTGAATTATAACACTACTCCACTTACTTGTCAATAATAAAGCCGCGGCATTACTGCCGCGACTTAAGAGATAGTTTTTTTATTTTATATTTGCAGCTTTAACAACAAAGCTTCTGAAATCATCGCCCAGCAGGCGTGCACTCTCTTCTCCGAGATATGCCATATGTCCCGAAGGATATTCCCCTATAGTGATCCTCGACTGATCCAGCTTATTATGTGTTGCCACAAAACGGGCGCTGCCGGCTGTTGTGCAGAGGTCGTAAAGGCCCGACGCAAAGAACACCTGCAGGCTGGGGTTGCGGCGCATGGCAAGAGCCAGCGACTCGCCGGGGCTGCGTTTGAACTTGCGATCCCACTTGACATTTACGCCATGAGAGAGGCCGATGGCACGACGCTCGACATCAATGTTCATTTCCTTACGGAGCATTGCAAATCCTGCCATATATGCCGGAGTATAACGCCCCATGGCGGCATCGTCGGCAATAACGTTGGCATCGGCAATTCCCGAAAGTTGAGGCCATGCATAGCGGCTGTCGTAGAATCCGACCACCTTGTGCTCGTCATTAAGCAGAAGCTTCATAAAGTCCTGCGTGCTGATATTACACCAGTTATGTCTAAGATATTCCTTATCAAGGCCCGTCAGATATTCAAGTCGATCAATAAGCGCCTCCTTGCGCTCTTCAGGCAGATGATCTCCCAGATATGCCGCCGAAGCATATTCCTCGGCAATAAACTTATATGTTTCATCTACAAACTCACGGAGTGAGGGTTTGCCTTCAGGTTTGTGATACCAGTGAGTAGCCGCCAGCGAAGGCAGGCTGAGAACCGAATAAGGCTGATAGCCACGTCTTTCATAGAAAGCTGTTCCCAGCAGAAGAATACCACTTACCGAAATGCCGAGAGTATCCTGATCCTCAGGTCCGCCGCCCAGAAGCTCGCTTACAAGCCATGCCGAACGGCCTGTGCCATAGCTTTCGCCTGCGAGGATAACAGGGCTGTTTCGGCGGTCATATCTCGTCAGCCATCCGTCGATAAAACGGGCAAGCTGAGTGATATCGGCATCACACTCATAAAAACTCTCTTTTGCTCCTTCATCAAAAAGACGGCCAAGTCCGGTTCCAACCATGTCCACAACTACAAGGTCGCAAATATCGAGCAGACAGTTGGGGTTGTCTTCCAGCTCGAAAGGAGGTACAGCCGATACGTTTATCTCGTCTTCGAGCTTTACGCGGCGTGGACCGATAAATCCAAGATGCATCCATAGGCTTGCCGAGCCGGGGCCACCGTTATATGCGAAAATAACAGGGCGCGAGGTGCTGTCTTCAACATCGCTTCTAAAATAGGAATAAGAATATATGGTTGCGACCGCCTTGCCGTCATCATTATAGAAGAAGTTATCTTCACAGACAGTATGATAGGGTATCTCCTGACCTTTAAGATGAAGGATATGATCTGATTCAAACCTGGTTTTCTCCCAGTTTTCCTGAAAATGTACGTTCATGTTCTTCTCCTTTCAGAGTTCACTTAACAAAAAGCGGCCTGCATTTGCAGGCCGCCTTTGATAGCTTTAAATTATTCGCCGAAATCCTGAGCGGCCTTCTTGAGCATCTCGCGGATGGGCAGTTCATAGGGGCAGCGTGTTTCGCAGACGCCGCACTCGATACATGCCGAAGCCTTGACATCCATAGCGCCGTAACGAGCCTTAGCCCAATCCTGCAGGCCATAACGGTTGTAATAACCCTGCATGAGGAATACGTTGGGAATAGCAATGCCTACTGTGCAGGGAGCGCAGTAATTGCAGCGACGGCAGAACTGTGTGCCCAGCTCCTTGCGGATCTGTTCGATGGCAGCCAGCTCTTCCTCTGTCAGAGGAGCTGTGTTCTCCATTGCTGCGAGGTTTACCTCGATCTCGTTTGCAGCAGCCATGCCGGGGATAACGACTGTTACATCGTCATTTCTGCCGATAAAGCGCATTGCCAGTGTTGCGTTCTCAAGAGCACCGCCGGCCAGAGGCTTCATAGCGATAAAGCCGATGTTCTTCTCGGCAGCCTTCTTGATAAGAGCCTCGCCGTGTGTCTCGACGATATTGTAGGGGAACATAATTGTCTCGACCCAGTCGAGCTCGAGAGCCTTCTCAAATACTTCCAGCGAGTGAGCTGTCAGGCCGATATGACCGATCTTGCCTGCCTCACGAGCCTCAAGCAGAGCCTCAAGAGCACCGCCCTCGGAAATAACCTGCTCGAGCTGAGCAACGTTGGGGTTTTGTACCTGATACTGATCGTTATTGTTGGTGCGATGGTTGTTAAGGCTGATGTCGATTTCGGCAGCCATTGCGTCCTTTGTGCGAGCCTTGCTCTTTGTAGCCAGAACGAACTTGTCGC
>JAFOHJ010000094.1 GCA_017421885.1 Clostridia bacterium | reverse complement strand
TATATGGGCAAGCCTCATATCGAGGTATATGAGAAGTTCCGCGAGAAGTATTACCGTCTCAACCAGCGTTACGGAAAGGAGCAGTATCTTGTTCCTTATCTGATCTCGTCTCATCCCGGATGCACGTTGGAGGACGCCGTTCAGTTGGCCGAGTGGCTCAATAAGGACGGCCATATGCCCGAGCAGGTGCAGGACTTCTATCCCACTCCCGGCACGCTGGCCACATGTATGTGGTACACCGAGATTGATCCCCGCACCATGAAACCGGTGTTTGTTCCCAAGACACCTCACGACAAGGCCATGCAGCGCGCTCTTATGCAGTGGCGCAAGCCTCAGAACAGGGCTCTTGTCATGGAGGCTCTTCGCCTGACGGGCAGGGAAGACCTTATCGGTTTCGGCAAGCATTGCCTTATCCGCCCCAATCCCGGTTATAACAATTATCATACAAAGAAGGATGACGACGGAAAGAAGGGCAAGGGCAAAGATGATGCCCGCCGTGGTGACAAGCGCGGAGATAAGCGCAATGGCGGCAGGGATGACCGCCGCAGCCAGAGCCGCGACAATAACCGCGGAGGACGTCCTGACGGACGTGCTCAGGGCCATGGTCACGGCAGGTCGAATAAGCCCTCCACCGGCAGAACCGGAGTTCCTAAAAAAGGCAACAGATAAAATTAAAAGCCTCCCGAAAGGGAGGCTTTTTGAATAGGTCCAAGTGACAGGAGTCGAAACGTGCGGCCAAGGATCAAATAGAAGAGGCCGCAGGTTCGGCAGAAATATAAAACAAAAAAACCGTATCCTAAAGGATACGGTTTTTATTGGTCCGAGTGACAGGAGTCGAACCTGCGGCCTCTTGAACCCCATTCAAGCGCGCTACCAAACTGCGCTACACCCGGTCGGCTTGTATATAATACCACAGCATATCCTGAAATGCAAGCATTTTTTTCTTTTTTTTGAAAAATAATTTTTGAGCACTTTATAAGAGCTGAATAGCCGGGAAAACATTATTTATGATATTTATTCAGCACAGCTGTGACATTTTATTTAGTGAAAGTGCATAAAAAACTTTCAGAAAAAAAGATAAAATGACAAAATTATCATAATTCATAAAAACTTTGTTTCTTTTTACCAAATCATGTGTTATGCTATAGACAGCTAATACGGCAATATATTGAAAGCAGGTGCATCATGTATACCAGTAAATTACAAAGCGCAGAAGTAGATCAGCTGATGGAAGCTGTTCTTTCCCTCGAAAATGTCGAAGAGGCATATCGTTTCTTCGAGGATATCTGCACAGTCAGCGAGCTTAAGTCTATCGCACAGAGATTCGACGTAGCCAATATGCTGAGAGAGGGAATGACCTATACCTCGATCGCCGAGAAGACAGGCGCTTCCACAGCTACAATTTCCCGTGTCAACAGGTCGCTTCAGTTCGGCAGCGACGGTTATAAACTTGTATTTGAAAAACTCGACGCCAAGAAACACTAACTGCTTTGAAAAATAAGCGGCATAGGTGCTTCCTATGCCGCTTTGTGCTGTCTATTCGTCGAATATATCTTTTTTGACCGAGAGAGAAGTGAAGCTGCGGGGCGATACGCCCAGCACCGACTTGAAGGCCCTGAGAAAAGCAGAATAATCATCATATCCGCATCTAAGTGCGGCTTTGGCCGCGGGAATGCCCGAACCTATGAGCTCGGCCGCACTCAGTATGCGGCGGCGCGTGATATACTGGTGAAGGGTATAGCCGCTTTGGGTCTTGAACTTGCGCATAAGATGATAGCGGCTTATAAAGAACTCGGCAGAGATACGTTCTACCGAAAGGTCACCGTCGAGGTTATGATCGATAAACTTCATTATATCGAGAATCTTGCCTTCGGGCTTGACCACAAGTGCATCGCGTCGGCTGCTCAGAGAGAGCTGAGCCAAAGTGAGCATGAATATAGAGAAAAGATTTTCGGTCATCAGGTCGGCGCCGTATTGATCAGACATCGAAGCCTCCTGAATGCGGGTGAGCTGGCGCATAAGGTCAAGCCTTGCCTGGGGATCCAGAGAGATCAGATAGTCATTCAGCCTCTGAGCCTCGGAAATAGAGAAGTCCAGCGAGCTGCCGCTGTGGCTGTGTTTCTCAAGAAACTCCGGCATGACCCAGATTACATATCGCTCGTAGTTCTCACTTGAACCGATAACAGGCTTGTGAATGCAGCCATGGGGCACAAATAACAGGTCACCCGACTTCATGACATAGGGCTCACCCTCTATAAAATATGTGACACTGCCCGAAAGCAGCAGAACGATCTTGTCAAACTCGTGATAATGATACTCAACTCGCTGGGCACGGCTGTCGTCAAGATGGAATATCCTGAAGTCCTCATGAAGAAAGCCCTTTTTTACAGCATTAATATCCATATAATCACCTCATAAGAGATAATACAGCACTTTTTGC
>JAFOHJ010000093.1 GCA_017421885.1 Clostridia bacterium | reverse complement strand
GTTCCACAGATAAGGAGGTCTTTGATGAAGACCCTTCTGCACGTCTGCTGCGCTCCATGCTCGATCATGTGTATCGAGACCCTTAAGAACAAGGGGCATGAGGTGTCGGCATTCTGGTACAACATAAACATCCATCCCTTCACCGAGTATAAGGCCCGCCGTGATGCTATGAAGGCCTATGCCGAGAGCATCGGGCTGCCGCTGATCGTCGACGATAACTACGGTCTGCGCGAGTTTGTGGTGAATGTGGCTGACAATATTATGGCGAGGTGCGTGTTCTGCTACCGCAGCCGTCTTGAGCGCACGGCGAGAGAGGCGAAGGAAAAAGGCTTTGATGCCTTTACCACCTCTCTTCTTGTAAGCCCCTATCAGAACCGCGAGGCCATCATAAAGATAGGCTGTGAGGTGGGAGAGAAATACGGAGTCGAGTTCCTGCCCGAAGATTTCAGGCCCTTCTTCCATGAGGGTCAGGACAGGGCGAAAGAGTTGGATATCTATATGCAGAAATACTGCGGCTGTATCTTCAGCGAAGAAGAGCGCTTTTCTAATAAGCGCAAAAAAGAACTCAAGCGCATGGCAGCGGCTCAGCGCTCCGATAACGGCGCTCAGGCCAAGTAAAAACAATAAACGAAAAACTACCCCACAGAGGACTAGCTTCTTCTGTGGGGCGTTTTGAAGGAGATATAGGATATGACCGATTTTCAGCAGAATCTTATCACTATGGCGGTCATTGCGGTGCTGGCCGTTCTGCAGGGACATCTGTCGCGCAAGGAGAATAACCGCATTGGCATGATCCTGCCGCTGGTGTTCGTTTTCGTCGCGGTGACATCGATAGTATGGACCATGAAGGAGTACGATTCCTCGGTGGCTGCCAGTGTGGCATCGAGTGCTTTGAGCATTGCAGCCGGTCTGTTCGGCATTTATTGGGTCATCAGGCGCAGGATGCCTGCAAGTGCTGCACAGCCTGTGGAGAAAAAGGCCAAGACAGGCAGAAAAAAGAAGAAATAAAAAATGCTCCCCTCGGGGAGCATTTTTTGTTATGAAGAATTACTCTCTTACATATACGCCTTCGATAACGCAGATATACTGGCGGTGAAGGTCATCGTCGGCAACGCCCTTGTAGTTGACGTTTCTGACTTCGTCGGGGAGGAGAGATGCGTCAAACTGCTGATCGTAGAGCTTGCGGACTGCCAGGATAACGCGAGCCTCTTCGAACGCTTTGAGGCCTTCTACATTTGTGGGGGTCAGGCCCGAATCATTCATCTTGTCCATGTCGCGGCCCGACTTGGTGCCGAGTGTCATAAGCTGAGGACGGTATTCGTCCTTGCCGAAGATGGAAACGGTGAAGCGCTCGGCCGCCTCGGTGTACTTGTAGGTGTGGCGGCAGGGACGGACGAAGACTGTGCATACGGGACGGTTCCAGAGGCAGCCGATGGTGCCCCAGGAGATGGTCATTGTATTATAGTCCTCAGTTGTGCCGGCTGTCAGCAGAGCCCAGCCCTCGTTGAAGAAGTTATAGGCGTTGCCTTCCAACTCACGAGGTGTGATTTTGCGAAAAGCCATTGTTTTTATGCTCCTTTTGATAACAATATGTATAATTTTGTTTTAATATTGCAGATGGTGTCGAAAGTTACCCCTGCATACGCAGCTGCATTTCTTATTTCCCCAATTTGCTTGGCAAATTGGGGACCCCGTAAGGATCGAATAGATCTTCGGCAAATGAATTGCCAAAGATCGTGTGGAAAGAAATTACCCCTGCATACGCAGTTGCATTTCTTTCCACTGGTCACGGGTGATGGTGACACTGCGGGGTTTCGAGCCCTCAAAGGGGCCGATGATGCCGCGCTCCTCCATGATATCGATCAGGCGGGCAGCTCGCGCATAGCCCAGCTTGAGCTTGCGCTGCAGCAGAGATGTGGATGCCTCTCCACGCTCGACGACCACCGAAATGGCCTCAAGCAGCAGGGGATCGTCGCCATCGACGGGAGTACCTGAGCCATTGCCCTTCTCGCCGTTTCCGTTCTCGGAGGCTTCGATCTGACGCTCGATGTGATCCATGATCTCCTGCGAATATTCGGCGGTGCCGGTGTTCTTGACGAACTCGATTACCGACTCGACCTCCTTGGTGCTGATGAAGCAGCCCTGAACACGCTGAGGCTTGCCTGCGCCGAGGGGGTTATACAGCATATCGCCGCGGCCGATAAGCTTCTCGGCGCCGGTCTGGTCGAGGATGATCCTCGATTCGATCTGGGATGCAACGGCGAAGGCGACTCGCGAGGGGATGTTGGCTTTCATGATACCGGTGATAACATCGGCCGAGGGACGCTGTGTGGCTATGATAAGGTGCATGCCGGCAGCACGGGCCATCTGAGCTATACGGGCGATAGCTTCTTCGACTTCGCGTGCGGCAACGAACATAAGGTCAGCCAGCTCGTCGATGACGATAACGATCTGAGGCAGGGTGGGCTCGCCGTTTGCGCGGGCCTGCTCGTTATAGGCCTCAAGGGTACGTACATTATGCTCGCTGAGCAGTCTATAGCGGCGCATCATTTCGCCTACTGCCCAGTTGAGGGCACCTGCTGCCTTTTTAGGGTCGGTTACAACGGGGATAAGGAGATGGGGGATACCGTTATACATTCCCAGCTCGATCATTTTGGGGTCGACCATGATGAGGCGAACCTCTTCGGGAGTCGACTTATAGATAAGGCTGATAAGGATAGAGTTGATGCAGACCGACTTACCCGAGCCGGTGGTGCCGGCGATGAGCATATGGGGCATCTTGGCAACGTCACCAACAACGCACTGTCCGGCGATATCCTTGCCTACTGCAAAGGAGAGCCTGGACTTGGCCGACGAGAAGGCCTTGTTCTGGAGGATGTCGCGGAGGCTTACTACTTCCTGAACATCGTTGGGGACCTCAATGCCTACCGAGTTATTAGAAGGAATGGGGGCGATTCTAACCGATGCAGCGCCCAGCGAGAGGGCGATGTCGTCGGAAAGGGAGGTCACCTTCGAGAACTTGACGCCGCGCTGAAGCTGGAGTTCATAACGCGTTACGGTAGGGCCTTTGGTGACATTTACGATGGCAGCTTCGATATTGAAGCTCTTAAGGGTATCTACCAGCCTCTCTGCACATCTGACTATGCTGTCATGGTCGGCTCCGATGCCGGGGTCGCCGGGTGTGAGCAGCGACAAAGGGGGATAGATATACTGGCCCGGATCTTTGGGTGTATTGGAAACTGCGGTGAGGAGCTCTCCCACATCGTTGCTTTCGGCGGCCTTTTCATGGGCCTCGCCGGCGGCCTGACGCTTTTCGTCAAGCGACATTTCGGGGGGAGGGGGGTTGTCCTCGGTAAAAATGTCAAAGGCCGGAGCGACCGAAGGTGTCTTTGCCTCGGGCTTTGCCTTTTTGTCCATCTCTTCAAAATCAAAGGGAGGAACATCGTCATCTGCGATCTTTTCCACAAGGGGTGCTGTGCCCGAAGCGGCAGGGATCTTTACTTCAGGCTCGGAAGCAGGCTTGGGGGCGGGAGTTTCGGCCGCAGGTGCGGAACTGCCGCTTTCACGGAGAATGTCGGCAAAGGAGGATGCGGGAGCCTTTCCGCCGCCCGAAAGCTCGACATCCATTGATTCATATTCGGGAACAACGGGAGCCGTAGGATCCTTGCGGGCAGGCTTTTCGGTCTGAGCCGGCTTGTCCTTGCGGAAGAAGTCGATAAAGGGCGAGGTCTTTTTGGCCGAGCCTTCGTTCTTTTTGATCTCGGCGGTGACAGGCTTCTCGGCGGCAGGCCTGCGCTTTTCGGGGAAGTCGTAGTTCTCGGGGATAACGACATCCTCTTCCTTCTGCTGCGAGATGGGAGCTCTTATGCTCTTGCCGCGGCCCTTTTTATAAACACCGGTCTCGACTTCCTCTTCTTCGTCATCGATATCCTCTTCAGGAGAGGGACGAAGCTTCTTGAGAAAAACGATGGGGTTGGTGCCTGTGGTAATGAAACAGCACACCACGAGGGCGATAAAGCAGATGAATATGCCTCCGCCTGCTGATACGGCTGCTTTGAGCAGGCGGCCGAGGCTGCCCGAGATAAGGCCACCCGATGTGAGGGAGGCGCCGGTCTGGCAGAGGCGCTTGAGGCCCTCGAAGCCCGAGGGATACTGACTGATGTCGCGCACCATGTGTCCCATCGAACCAAAGAGCAGCGGGATAAAGGCCGCCGAGATCTCGCGGGCACGCACCTTGTTTTTCATACGGATGATTAGCATTACCGCAAGATAGATGAACACCAGCGGCGTGAGATAATAGCCATAGCCTATCAGGGCACCAAAAAGGCTGCGGTACCAGTCGAGCATAAAGCCCTTGATGTTGAAGAGCGACAGAACACCGAGGAAGGCAAGGAAAAGATAAGCACCGGCACGGATGCTGCGGTGCATGAGGCGCTTCTGGCGCTCATTGGCAACGGCCGATTTAGAGGTCGTGCTCTTTTTAGCCGTGCCCTTTCCTGCTGTCGGCTGAGCTTTGGAAGCTGTCTTTTTGGCAGGGTTCCTGGCTGCCGAGCTCTTTCCGGAAGCGGGAGGTGAGGAGTTGGTCTTTTTTTCGCTCATGATATCACTCCTGTCAGATAATGTTGAGGATTATAGTGATAATGCCTACTGTCGCGCAGTAATAGGAGAAATAGCGGAAGCTGTTGCGCTTCATAAGAAGGCTTACCGTCTTGATGGCCAGATAACCGCTGACGGCTGCCGAGAAAAAGCCTGCGATATAGGGAATGGGCGAGCCGCCGGGGATGCCTGCACCGATAAGGTCGGGTAGTTTGAATACAAAGGAACCTGCAACTGCGGGGATGGAGAGCAGGAAGGCAAAACGAACGGCAAAGTCGCGGGAGAGGCCGGTGAAAAGGCCGGCGCAGATGGTGCTGCCCGAACGGGAGATGCCGGGAAGGACGGCAACCAGCTGGGCAAGACCCACAACTGCGGCATCCTTATATTCGGCATTGCTTGCGGTCTTGATGCCTCCGCCGTGACGGTCGGCAATAAAGAGAACGGTGGCCGTTACCAAAAGTGCACAGCCTACGAAAAGTGTGCTGCTGAACATTTCTTCCACGATGCTGTCGAGCACGGCGCCGATAACGAGGGGAAGGGTTGCGATGATGAGCATGACAACAAGACGGCGGTTGGGGATGTCGCGTGTCTTAAAACCGTCAAAGCCGAGGCCGAGAACGCCCTTTATCAGCATGACGATATCCTTGCGGAAGGCGATGCAGACGGCCAGCAGCGTGCCGAGATGAACAACGATGGTAAAGAGAATGTCGGAGGGAAGGTCCATAACTGTCGAGGCCAGCGTAAGATGGCCGGAGGAAGAAACGGGGAGAAACTCGGTAAAACCCTGAACGATACCGAGGATAATGCCTTGAATAACTGTCATATATTTCACCTCATATGAAAAATATAATGTTTGTATCAAATAATTATATCATGCTTAAAAGCTTTTTTCCATACAAAAAGGGCGGCAAGGCCGCATACTGTGCCGAAAAATGCTCCGGCAAGAACATCGGTAGGATAGTGAACGTAGAGATAAAGGCGGGATATGCCCATCAAAGAGGCAAAGACAAGTGCAAGGGTGTGCGCCTTTCTGCCCATGGGCGAGACCCCGGCCGCAAAGGCAAAAGACACCGCCGTGTGTCCCGACGGGAATGAGAAATCGTGAGGGGCGGTGATGATAAGGTCAACGGCTGAATTGAGATCAAAAGGCCGGATGCGCTCAAAAAGGGGTTTTACCGTCACATTGACCAGAAGAAGGTCAAAGATGAGAGCTGTGGCACACACAAGGCCAACTTTACGTGTGGGTTTGCGCATTAGCAGCAGAAGGGTGACAAGGATGAATATCTCGCCATGTCCTGCCGATAGGTCGAGGCCTTTTGCCAGAGAGTCGAGAAGCGGATTGTGAAGACTCTGGAACCAGTCGAGAATATTGAGTTCGAATAACGAGAGCTGAGTCATGCTTCCTCCTTGGAAGGGATGGAACAGACAGCCGGAGCCCCGCGAGGGAGCCCCGGCATGGATAGTCTGTTGAGTTTTGTGCTTACTTGTGAGCCTTGAGCCAGTTGATGGCAAGGTTTACGAATGTTGCAACGCCATAGGGCATGCAGTTGGGATCGAAGTGGATATGGGGGTTATGAGCTGTGTAGTTATAGCCGTTTGCAGGTGTGCCTGCGCCAAGAGTCATGATGACCGAGGGAACGGCATTTGCGATCCAGCAATAGTCCTCGGAACCGAAAGACAGGGGTTCGTCGGATGTGAAGTAGTTGTCGCCGCAGATTTCCTGGACCCAGGGCTTCATTTCGATAGCCAGCTCGCGGTTGTTGACAACGCAGTCAACGCTGTTCTGATATTCTACCTTTGTTTCGCAGTTCATCATCTTGGCTGTGCCTTCCATGATCTCCTTGAAGCGTCTTGTGCAGAGCTCACGGACCTCGGAGGAGTATGTGCGGATCGTGCCGCTGACATGAGCTTCGCTGGGGATGATGTTGAAGACTGTGCCGCTGTGGATCTGGCCGAATGTGATAACAGCGCGCTCCTTGGCGGGAACTTCCATCGAGATGATGTGCTGGGCCGATGTAACTGCCTGGCACATAGCTGTGATGGGATCCTTTGTTACATGGGGCTGTGCGCCGTGGCCGCCTTCGCCCTTGAATGTGACCTCAAAACGGTCGGAAGAGGAATATGTTACGCCTGTCGACCAGATGACCTTGCCAACTTCGTCGCGGTCTGTGCCGGCTTCGATGTGTGTAGCGAAGGAAACGTCGACCTTGGGGTTCTCAAGAACGCCGGCCTTGATCATTGCGGCGCAGCCTGTGACCGACTCTTCATCAGGCTGGAACATCAGCTTTACTGTACCTTCGATCTCATCTTCATGAGCCTTGAGCATTCTTGCTGTACCCAGCAGCATGGAAGCGTGGTGGTCGTGGCCGCAGGAATGGCAGGAGCCGTTTGTTGCAGCGTAGGGCAGACCTGTCTGCTCTTCCTGGGGAAGTGCGTCGAAGTCGGCACGGATGAGAACTGTCTTGCCGTTGCCCTTACCGATGGTTGCAACGATGCCGCAGTCGATGATTTCCTTGGCTTCTACGCCCATAGCCTTGAGCTCAGCCAGGATATAGTCAGCCGATTCACGGAGGTCATAGCCTACGCCGCCGAACTGATGGATAGCCTGCTGGTCCTTCTGGAGCTGGGGGAACATTGCCTGTGCTTCTGCGAGATACTTGTTCATTTTTCTCATTCTCCTTTTTCTTGAACGTCCATTACGGATGTCTTTTTGATTTCAGAATAGAGATCCTTGGCCTCGTCGGCCTCGGATTTCGAGATATCCTCGTCGGTATACCTTGCCTTGATATAGAGGTTTCGGAAGGCCTCGAGAGGAGCACCGGGGAAATGCTCGCGTGCGCCGTCGGCGATTTGCCTGGTATCGAAGTCGGGGGTTATCATGAATCCCCTCTGCAGGCATTCCTGCAGGAACTTGCGGTACTGGTGTCTTACCGACTCGCGCTCGGTGCGTTTTTTGAAAATATTGCGTTTGGGCTCGCGGACTATCTCAATGGTCTCGCGGCTCATTTCAAAGGGGGTCGTATTATCAAAGCGGCGGTTGCGTCCGCCCATCGACTTGAAGCCCTTAATGATAAGGAATGCGGCGATCGCAATGACGATCGCAAGGGTGATCCATATGACAACGGGAGGGATCTCAGCGCGGAGGACCTCGTCATATTCCAGCTCGTCGATGCCGCCGATATCTCCGTCATCGCCGTTTTCATAGAACTTGACCTCCTTGTTGAAGATCATGGCGAAGAGCTTGGAAAAAAGCGACAGAAAAGAGGTGAAGGCATATATGAAGCCCACCAGCAGCTTGAACACCACTCCGTTATAAACAAACGAGAAGGCCGACTTGATGGTGCCCAGAAACAGGCTTGAGCTGAAGAAGGCCGCAATCAGGCAGACAACAGCGATCGAAAGCAGGTTGCTGACCTTGAAATCGCGCGAATCCATGACCTCGCGGCTGTGGCGCAGCGTACGCATAAGGGCAACGCCGCAGAGACCCATTATGAACACGTTGGGAACGAGGATGGAGACCATCTCGAAGTCGTAGGCGATCAGTGAAAAGAAGCAGGGGAAAAGGGCAACGGTAAACTCCTTCTGGAATGCGTCTTTGAAGTCGCCTTCGTCGTTGAGCCATATCTGCTTGAGGGTGATATACAGCAAGTATACAAAGTTGAGGGCGACTACGATATAGTCGGATGTGGCCTCGGCAAACAGGAACGAGGGCAGTGCGATGGCCAGAGGAGCAAGACGAAAAATGCCGTTTTTATTGCGGGCAAGGAAGCAGCCTGCCGCAGCGGCGGCCATGAAGAACATGATGCCGGTAAGCTGTGTCACCGGGAGGAAAAGGCCCAGCATAAAAGAGGCTATGGTGATGAAGAGGGCCGAGTCGAGCATCATTTTAAGGAAAATGCTGAGTTCCATCAGTTGCCCGCCTCCTTTCTTGCCAGCTTGGAAACGTCGATGATAAAGGCCTTGCCGCCCTTGAGCGAGTTGAGCCTCTGAAGTTCCTGAGCCATCTTTCCGTCGAGTGTAGGTGTGATGACGATATAGTATCTGCCGGCCTCGTCGCGCCTGATGGCGCGGTTGACAATGGTGGCAAAGGGGAAGGTAACGTTATATGTGGCGCGTCCGAGGCCTTCAAGAATGGCCATCAGATGCTTGCGGCCCAGGCCGTCGGAGATCTGCGACCAGAGTCCGATGGCGCCTGCCGAGGTGGCATTGGTGATGATGCCGTATTTGATCTTTTTGTCCTCCAGCTTTTCGCACACTGTGCGGGCAGCCGAGAAGGCATCCTCGATGAGGGGGGCGGTCTCAAGCATATCCTTGGGACATTCGACATTGAGGATAACGGTCACCGAAAGGTCGAGAGTGTGGTCGTAATTCTTTACCATGGTGCGGCCCATTCTTGCGCTCTGGGTCCACGAAATGGCGCGCTGAGGTTCGCGGCCGGTGTATTCGCGGAAGCCGAGGGTCAGAACGGGGTCTTCCATAATGAAGCGGTTGACCGACATATTTCCCATAAAGTCGCCCAATGTCTGGCCGAAGGTGGCCTCGGGAAGGGGACGGGGAAGCACAACGATCTCGCGGCTGATGGGATAGTAGCCTACCGACTGTTTAAAACCCAGAAAATCGCCTGCAAGAAGGGTGGCGCCGCGCAGGAAGAAGCGTCCACGATTTGGGATGCTTGCCGAAAAACGGCGCTCGAGCCTCTGTTTGGGCTTGAGGAAGGTGGTGGTCGTCATTCGGGCCAGTTCGCTGTCACGCCTCAGCTTGACATTGCCTTCGGGGACGATCTCAAGGGGCAGCGATTCCTGCAGCTTGAGATACGATACGGGCATCAGCTTGGCATTGGTGATGCGGGTGACCACATCAAAGATCTCGTCGGGGTCGACGGTCGACTTGGTGGGGAAAATGTCATACTCCACATGATCGAGTCCATGATTCAAGGTGTATGCCTGCACCAGCGAGATGATGACGACAAATATAAGAAGAAAGAGGAACATATTATTTGTTCTCCAGCGGGACGGGGATCGCTGAAATGATGTTTTCGATAAACTTTACCGAGTCGTCAGCCGAGAGATTGGAGCCGCTTACGATTCTGTGAGCCAGAACATAGGGGGCGACCTTCTTGACGTCTTCAGGCAGGACGAAGTCGCGGCCTGCGAAGGCGGCTGTGACCTGCGATGCCTTATAGAGGGCGATGGCGCCGCGGGTGGAAACGCCGGTTACAAAGGCGCTGTCCTTACGTGTGCCTTCGATGATATCCATCATATAGCCTGCGACCGAGTCGTGGACCTTGACATTCCTGAAGTTCTCCTTGAGGTACTGGGTCTCCTCGGGTGTGACGGCTGTTTCAAGCGACTCGATGATGTCGGTGGTGCTGGCGCGGGAGATGACCGAGAGCTCCTGCTCGCGTGTCATATAGCCCAGCTTAAGGCGCATGAAGAAACGGTCAGTCTGAGCTTCGGGCAGGGGGAATGTGCCGTAAGACTCGATGGGGTTCTGTGTGGCCATGACCATGAAGGGCTCCGATAGGGGCATTGTAGAGCCGTCAACCGAGATCTGCTTCTCTTCCATGGCCTCCAGCAGGCTCGACTGTGTTCTGGGTGTGGCGCGGTTGATCTCGTCGGCAAGGATGATGTTGGCGAAGAGGGGACCGCGGCGGAACTCGAACTGGCCTGTGTGCTGGTTATAGAAGTTGATGCCGGTCAGGTCGGAGGGCAGCAGGTCGGGTGTGAACTGGATGCGCTTAAAGGCGCTGCCGATAGTCTTGGCAAAGGAGCGCAGAAGCATGGTCTTGCCTGTGCCGGGAACATCTTCGAGAAGAACATGGCCCGAGCAGATGAAGCATGTAAGTACGAGCTCGATGGCATCGTCCTTGCCGACGATTACCTTGGAGCAGCTTTTAACGATCTTGTCTCTGTAACTGGTGAACTTTGTGATATCCAACTTAGGGGTCCGCCTTTCAAATAAAGTGATTTACCTATACATTATACGCCAAAAAAATGAAGGTTTCAATAATTTACATATTATATGGAAAAGAAATGGCGGCTTTACCATATCGGTAAAGCCGCCATGTTAGTTCTAATTAGTGTTTAACGAGGCAGCCGGGAATTATTCCTCGGAAATAGCCTCTACGGGACACTGAGCTGCGCAAGCGCCGCAGGAAACGCAAGCATCGGGGTTGATCTTATATGTGCCGCCGTTATCCTCGATAGCGTTTACAGGGCACTGAGCTGCGCAAGCGCCGCAACCTACACAATTTTCACCAATCTTATAAGCCATTATTAGTTCCTCCTGTTTTGAAATGTTTACTATACGTTAAGTAGTACATCTTTATTTTAGCATATAAAATCAAAAATGCAACCGCAACATTAAATAAATTATGAGAAATTTGTTAACAATAGTACTAAAAAGACAAGGGGGCATATTGATGAAAATAGCCAAACCGATCGATAATGATATTCAGGCCAGCACAGAACACGAAGGGCGTTTGCCACGGCTAATCGAAGCAAATGAGCATAAGGAGGAGCGCTGATGGCCGACGGTGTGTTTACTGCGTCATCCAGAAAAGTGCTGACCTCGGCATTCACTTCGGCACGTGGCTTCAGCCATAGTTGCCTGTGCTCCGAACATCTGCTGCTGGGGCTTTTTGCCGACGAACAGGTGGGGCATGGGCTTGATATGTGCGGCCTCAGCCGCGATGATGTGGAGAGAGCCATTCTTGAGACCTGCGGCAGAGGCGAGGCCGGATGCTACACCGCATCGGTCAGCCGCGAGGCGGCCGATATCCTTGAAGCGGCGGCCAGAATAGCTGCCGAGACTCATTCGGAGGGCATCTCGCCGCGCCATATGCTGATGGCCATGCTTGAGGACACCGGCTGTTCGGCTTTCAGGCTCATATGCAGCCTGGGGGCCGAGCCGAGCGAGATCATGACGGGTGCCGCCGGTCCTCATATGCGCGACGGCAGCAGGAGAGCAAGGGTGCGCGAGCCTAAACTGCTGATGCAGTTCGGCACCGACATGACCGCAAAGGCATCAAAGGGTGAATACGACCGTCTTGTGGGCCGCGACGACGAGCTGAGCCGCATTGTGCGCATCCTCTGCCGCAGGCGCAAGGCCAACCCCGTTCTGCTGGGCGAGGCAGGAGTGGGCAAGACGGCGGTGGTAGAGGGGCTTGCGGCAAGGATAGCATCGGGGCTTATCCCCTCGCTCAGAGGCTGCAGGATATTCTCGCTCGACATGGCAAATGTGGTGGCAGGCACAAAATATCGCGGCGAGTTTGAAGAAAAGCTGCGCCATATCCTCGATGAGGCGGCTGCCTGCGGCGATATAATCCTGTTTATCGACGAATTACACACGGTGGCCGGGGCAGGGGCTGCCGAGGGGGCAATAGATGCCGGAAATATCCTTAAGCCGGCCCTTGCGCGGGGTGAGCTCAGGCTGATAGGAGCCACGACCCCAAGTGAATACCGCAGGCATATCGCGTGTGATGCCGCCCTTGAGCGTAGGTTCCAGCCGGTCGACATATGCGAGCCGTCGAAAGAGCTCACCATGTCGATCCTGCGCTCGGCGGCTGTCAGCTGCCGCAGATGGTACGGCATTTCGGCAGACGAGGATATACTGGAGCTTATTGAGCATATGGGCAGGCGTTATCTGCCCATGCGCCGTTTTCCTGACAAGGCGGTAGATATCCTCGACGAGGCCTCGGCCCTTGCAGTGACCGAGGGAAGAAATGCGCTTACATCGGATCATATAAGAAGGGTCACAGCTCAGATGAGCGGTCTTGAGAGCCTTCTGAGCGGCGAACAGATAACGTCGGAACAGCTCAGGACACGCATCATGGAGGGTATGGTAGGGCAGGAAAAGGCGGTCGAGGCGGCGGTATCGGCAGTTTCGGCGGCGATGGCTTTCCCGTCGGGGCGAGGCAGACCGCAGGGTGCAATGCTGTTCTGCGGCGAAAGCGGCACCGGAAAATCCCATCTTGCCAGGCAGCTGGCCTATGCCCTTTTCGGCGACGAAAAGGCGCTTGTGCGCTTCGATATGAGCGAATACCGCGAGGCTCATTCGGTGTCGCGGCTCATCGGCGCCCCTCCGGGATATGTGGGGCATGACCGGGGAGGTCTGCTCACCGAGGCGGTTCGGCGCAGGCCCTTCTGCGTTCTGTTGTTCGATGAGGCAGAGAAGGCTCATCCTGAGGTGCTTACCCTGCTGCTGCAGCTGCTTGAGGAGGGCGAGCTGACCGATTCCGACGGAGTAAAGGCCGATTTCCGCAGCGCCATCGTCATATTGACCTCCAATGTGGGCAGCCGCGGCGAGGGACGGGCGGCAGGCTTCGGCACCCGTGATGGAGGGCGGCTAATAAAGGCCCTTGAAGGGCGGTTTCCGCCCGAGCTGCTGGGGCGCATCGATTCGGTCATAAGTTTTGAGCCTTTAAGTGAAGCTGAGCTTGTCGAGATCGCCATGCGCGAGCTTTCGGAGCTCTCTCGCAGGACAGAGGCCGAGGGAGTGTTTATTTCATATTCGGACGATTTGGCGGGCGAGATCGCGCGCCGCGCCGGAAGCGGCAGAGGGGTGAGGTCGCAGGTGGTGGGGCTCATCGAGCAGCCTGCGGCGCTTATATGCCTTGGGCATAAGCGGCCGGTCAGCCTCAGGGCCGAGGTCACAGACGGCAGCATAAGCCTCTCGGTTGACGAAAGCGTTGCTGTGTGATGATATAGCCGCCTTCGGGCGGCTTTTGTTTGTCATTACAGCTCTATCTCTTGCCAAACTGCCATCAATATAGTATTATTAAAACAGATAAAAACCAAACACTTGTTTCTAAAAGTGAGGGATATTATGGTAGTAAAAATAAATACCGCAGGCATCCTCGGCATCGAAGGCCGCTCGGTAGTGTGCGAGTGCGACCTTTCGCCCGGCGTGGCCCGCTTTGATATAGTCGGCCTGCCCGATGCATCGGTCAAGGAATCGCAGGACCGTGTCCGTGCCGCAACTAAAAACAGCGGCTACGACTATCCCTTCAGGCGTATAACGGTAAACCTCGCCCCCGCCGACCTTAAAAAGGAGGGCCCGGTTTATGACCTCGCTATCCTCATAGGAATAATGGCCTGCTCGGGCCAGATCGAGCCGCCCTCCGGCGACTGTGCCTTTATCGGCGAGCTCTCGCTCACCGGCGAGGTGCGCCCCGTCACCGGCGCGCTGCCCATGACGCTGGCTCTTCAGGAGTCCGGCATAAAGAAGGTATTTCTGCCCAAAGGCAATGCCGAAGAGGCATCCCATGTCGAGGGCATAGAGGTATATCCCGTTGGCAGCATTACCGATATCATAGATCATCTTACAGGCGGAGCCCAGCTCAGGGCCTGCCCTCCCGCAAGATTTGCTCCCACAAGGGGTAACTATCCCGATTTCAGGCATGTTATGGGTCAGAAGGGCGTAAAGCGCGCCATGGAGATCGCCGCAGCCGGCGGACATAATATCCTCCTCATCGGCCCTCCCGGCTCGGGCAAGAGCATGATGGCCAAGAGCCTGCCCTCCATCCTGCCCGACATCACTCCCGAAGAGGCACTTGAAACCACGAAGATATATTCGGTGGCCGGCCTGCTGAGCCCCAGCGAACCCATCGTTACCAGCCGCCCCTTCCGTTCGCCCCACCACACCGTATCGTCGGTGGGCATGGCAGGCGGCGGACGCATCCCCAAGCCGGGTGAGATATCGCTGGCTCACAACGGCGTTCTGTTCCTCGACGAGCTTCCCGAGTTCTCGAAGGATTCGCTGGAAGCGCTGCGCCAGCCCCTTGAGGATGGAAAGATCACCATTTCACGCGCGTCGGGCAGCCGTACATATCCCGGCCGCATCATGCTGGTGTGCGCCATGAATCCCTGCCGCTGCGGCTATTACGGTCAGCCGGGAGGCAAATGCACCTGCTCTGAGAGGTCGGTAAGGCAGTATATGTCCCGCGTTTCGGGCCCCCTTATGGACCGTATAGATATCCATGTCAGTGTGCCTGCCGTCGATTACGACAGCCTTGAGCGCAGGCGCGAGGAAGAGCCTTCAAGCGAGATCTTAAGGCGAGTCACGGCGGCGCGCGAGATCCAGCAGGAACGCTACAGCGGCCTCGGCATCAGCTGCAATGCCCAGCTGCCTCCTTCAGCAATGAGCCTCTATTGCGATACCACTGAGGATGCCAAAAATATGCTCAGAGCAGCCTTTTCGCGCCTGGGTCTTACGGCGAGGTCCCACGACAAGATCCTGAGGCTTGCACGCACCATAGCTGACCTTGACGGCGGCGGACAGATAGGCCTCAAGCATGTGGCCGAGGCTATCCAGCTCCGCAGCCTCGACCGCGACAGCTATTTTAATCAGGGAAACAGCTACAATGACTGATAAGCTCAGACGGTTCAGGATCCCTCTTGTGATCGCAGCTGCGATGGTGGTTATCGCGGTGCTGCTAATTGGCGGACGCTTTGCAATGGAAAAGATCGGGCAGATGCGCGTGCGCGACGATATTGAAGCGGCTCTTTCGAGGCTCAGGCCTTTTGAACAGGATTTTTCGGTGGAGTTTTATGTCCCCTACGGCAGCATGAGCTATATCCCGAGGAATATCACCCCCGAAAACGCAAATCACAGCGACAGGAATGTTCTTTCGCTGCTGCTTGAAACTCTCGAGTATGACGAAAAGGAGAGCCGCGAGCTTTCGGGAGTCTACTGCGAGCCGACGGGTAACATAGTCGTGAAAATGGGCAATGTGACCATCGGTATCGACGGCAGTGATATCTGCACGGTGGCCTACGGCAACCAAAGGGCCGCATTCAGGCTCGGTTCCGAACGCCGCGATGCCCTGCTGGTTCGCGGAGGCCTCCCCTCGATAGAAAAAATGGAAGAGACCATCGAAAAGGGCCTTGCCGACAAGCTGACTTCCTTTGACCCGGCCACCGGCAAGCCTTTTCCCAAGTGACAGTAAAATATTTCCGTCCCGTGAGGACGGAAATGCAGTCCGTCCCGGTCATGGGGCGGACTGTTTTATGTATTTGCATAAAGATCCTGTTCTTTTATTCAAATATCATATCATTTTAAAGCAGGCTACCAAATTTTCGTATCAAATTATGGGGGAAAAGAGTTTACATCAGCAATATTCTTTGCTAAAATAGATATGGTTTAGGGTTTTTAATTTTGACCATAAAATTATGAAGGAGGAGAAATCCACTCATGGTAGTAAGAAAAATGAAAACTATGGATGGTAACGAGGCTGCGGCTCACGTATCTTATGCGTTTACCGACGTCGCTGCTATCTTTCCCATCACACCTTCGTCTCCCATGGCTGACTACACAGACCAGTGGGCAGCTACAGGCCTGAAGAACATCTTCGGCCAGCCCGTTCGTCTGGTAGAGATGCAGTCTGAGGGCGGCGCTGCAGGTGCTGTTCACGGTTCGCTGACAGCCGGTGCTCTGACAACAACATACACAGCTTCTCAGGGCCTGCTGCTCATGATCCCCAACATGTACAAGATCGCAGGCGAGCTGCTTCCCTGCGTTATCCACTGCTCGGCCCGTGCTCTGGCATCCCACGCTCTGTCGATCTTCGGCGATCATCAGGACGTTATGGCTTGCCGTCAGACAGGCTTCGCTATGCTGGCTTCGACAAATCCCCAGGAAGCTATGGACCTCGGTGCTGTTGCTCACCTCGCAACAATCAAGGGCCGCGTTCCCTTCCTGCACTTCTTTGACGGTTTCCGCACATCCCACGAGATCCAGAAGATCCAGGTTTGGGACTATGCTGACCTTAAGGAAATGGTCGACATGGACGCTGTCAACGCTTTCCGCGCCAGCGCTCTGAATCCCGAGCATCCCGCAATGCGCGGTACAGCTCAGAACCCCGACATCTTCTTCCAGGCTAAGGAAGCTGCCAATACATACTACAACAATCTGCCTGCAGTTGTTGAAGAGTACATGGGCAAGGTCAACGAGAAGATCGGCACAAACTATGCTCTTTACAACTACTATGGTGCTGAGGACGCTACAGACGTCATCATCGCTATGGGTTCGGTCGTTGACACAATCGAAGAAGTCATCGACTACAAGCTGGCTCAGGGCGAGAAGGTCGGCCTCCTGAAGGTTCGCCTGTTCCGTCCCTTCGTCGCTTCCAAGTTCGTCGCTGCTCTGCCCAAGACAGTCAAGAGAGTTGCTGTCCTCGACAGAACAAAGGAGCCCGGCTCCCAGGGCGAGCCTCTGTATCAGGATGTTGTCACAGCATTCGCTACAGAAGGTGTTAAGGTTGACGTTCTCTGCGGCGGCCGTTACGGCCTCGGTTCGAAGGACACAGCTCCCTCGAGCATCTTCGCAGTTTACGAGAACCTCGCAAGCGAGAATCCCAAGAAGATCTTCACAGTCGGTATCAACGACGACGTTACAAACCTCTCCCTCGAGATCAAGGCATCTCCTGACACAGCTCCCGCTGGCACAGTAGCATGTAAGTTCTGGGGTCTGGGCGGCGACGGTACTGTTGGTGCTAACAAGAACTCCATCAAGATCATCGGCGACCACACCGACAAGAAGGCTCAGGCTTACTTCGCTTACGACTCGAAGAAGACAGGCGGTATCACAATTTCCCACCTGCGTTTCGGCGACAACACTATCAAGAGCCCCTACTACATCAGCCAGGCTAACTTCGTAGCCTGCCATAACCCCTCCTATATCGGCAAGTACGATATGGTCCAGGATGTAAAGCCCGGCGGCACATTCCTGCTGAACACACAGTGGACACCCGCTGAGGTTGAAGCACATCTGCCCAACAAGATGAAGGCTTACATCGCTAAGAACAACATCCAGTTCTATACAGTTAACGCTATCGACCTGGCCCGCGAGATCGGCATGGGCAAGCGTACAAACACAATCCTCCAGTCCGCATTCTTCAAGCTCGCTGACATTATTCCCATCGAGGAAGCTCTCGAGTACATGAAGGCTGCTGCTAAGAAGTCCTACAGCAAGAAGGGCGAAGACGTTGTCCAGATGAACTACAAGGCTATCGATGCCGGTGTTGACGCTCTGGTCAAGATCGATGTTCCCGCTGCATGGGCTGAGCTCGAGGATGACACAGTTGCTCCCGCTGTTAAGGGCAACAGACCCGAGCTGGTAAAGTTCGTTGAGGAGATCCTGATCCCCGTCAACGCACAGAAGGGCGACGAGCTTCCTGTTTCGACATTCGTCGGCAGAGAAGACGGCACATTCCCCTCCGGCTCTTCCGCATACGAGAAGCGCGGCGTTGCTGTTGACGTTCCTGTTTGGGACGCTCAGAAGTGCATCCAGTGCAACCAGTGCGCAATCGTTTGCTCGCACGCAACAATCCGTCCCTACGCTCTGAACGCCGAAGAAATGGCTGCCGCTCCTGCTCACATCAAGAGCAAGAAGATGATCGGCAAGGGCTGCGAGGACTATCAGTTCGTTATGACAGTATCTCCCCTCGACTGCATGGGCTGCGGCGTATGTACATCTGTCTGCCCCGTTGGCGCTATCCAGATGGTCGCTCAGGAGACACAGGCTGCCGAGCAGGAAGTATTCGACTACTGCGTAGAGGCAGTTTCCGAGAAGGAACTCCCCTTCAAGACAAGCACAGTCAAGGGCTCGCAGTTCAAGCAGCCCCTGCTCGAGTTCTCGGGCGCTTGCGCTGGCTGCGTTGAGACAGCTTATGCTCGTCTGATCACACAGCTCTTCGGCGACAGAATGTATGTTGCCAACGCAACAGGCTGCTCCTCCATCTGGGGTGGTTCTGCTCCCGCAATGCCCTACACAGTCAACAAGCAGGGCAAGGGTCCCGCTTGGGCTAACTCCCTGTTCGAGGACAACGCTGAGTATGGCCTCGGTATGGCTACAGCCGTAAAGCAGATGAGAATGGGCCTCAAGGACATGATCACAGAGCTGGTTGAGAAGGCTGAGTGCGAAGATGTCAAGGCTGCTGGTCAGGCTTGGATCGACAACATGAACAACGCTGAGGCTTGCCAGAAGGCTATCGACGTTCTGCTTCCCATCGTAGAGAAGGGCGCTGAGAACGGCTGCGACCTCTGCAAGAACATCCTCGCTAAGAAGGACTTCCTGCAGAAGAAGTCCATGTGGATCTTCGGCGGCGACGGTTGGGCTTACGATATCGGTTACGGCGGTCTGGACCATGTTCTGGCTTCCGGCGAGGATATCAATGTCTTCGTATTCGATACAGAAGTTTACTCCAACACAGGCGGTCAGGCCTCCAAGGCTTCGCAGATCGGTCAGGTTGCTCAGTTCGCAGCTGCCGGTAAGTCGATCGCTAAGAAGGACCTCGCTGCTATCGCAATGCAGTACGGCTACGTATACGTTGCTCAGGTAGGTATGGGCGCTAACATGCAGCACACAGTCAACGCTCTGGTCGAGGCTGAAAGCTACAACGGACCTTCGCTGGTCATCGGTTACGCTCCCTGCGAGATGCACTCCATCAAGGGCGGTATGTCCAACTCTCAGAAGGAGATCAAGAAGGCTGTCGAGGCTGGCTACTGGCACCTCTTCCGCTTCAACCCCACAGCTGAGAAGAAGTTCACACTCGATAGCAAGGCTCCCACAGCTTCCTATCAGGACTTCATCAAGGGTGAGGCTCGTTACTCCAGACTGATGAGCACATTCCCCGAGAGAGCTGAGATGCTGTTTGACCTCGCTGAGAAGACAGCAGCTGAGAAGTACGAGCGCCTCGTAAAGAAGAACGAGCAGCAGTAATCGTAACTTCACAAAGCTTATCAAAAGTCAATATTCTTTGACATAAAGGCAGGGCCGTCCCTATGGGGCGGCCTTGTTTTATTATATCCGATTGTCAGAAAAAGCCCCTTGTGGTATACTTTATCAAAAAAGAATAACACACAAGGAGCTGATATATATGAGAAGAAGACGCATCAGGGTGCAGCCTTCCAAATCGGCGGCAACACTCTCGTTTGTCATGGGAATAATCTTCTGCCTTATCGGATTTATCATAGTCATACCTACATTCGGGCCCTTCGGCCTGCTGTGGACCGGTATCGCCGTTGCCATAACGGTCAGCAATTTCCGCGCCATGAAGGGACAGGACAGCGCCGCAGGCCGCGATATAATCATCGAAGACGACGATTATGAAGTGCTGGACGAAATGGGGCTTCAGGAGTTAAAATCAGCGCCCTCCGATGCCGAGCAGCGCCTTACCGAGCTTCAGAATCTCTATCATAAGGGCCTCATTACCCGTGACGAGTATGACGAAAAACGCGCCAAGGTGCTGGAGGAGCTGTAATGGCCAAAAATACCTATCTTGACATCAAAGATCTTGACGACCTCGACCGTTTCAAAGAGCGCCTCATGGAGGGTGCACGTGTCATGGATGGCAGATCGTTTATGATGAAATACCGTTATGATGTAAGGCGGATCGAGCGTACCAAAAAGCTCTTTGGCGGCTGGAAGCCGGAGATCGAGCTGGGGCCGTCGGCTGAGATATATCCCGGGGCAGAGCATCTTCCCAAAGGTGGTATCACCGTTTCCGATGAGATAGTCTGTTTCTACGATCAGGCCGAGGAAGAGAGCTTTAAAGGCAGGACGGCGGCATATGAGTATGGACACGAGCTTACTGTCACCGTCAGCGAGGCTCTCTCGGCTGCATACTGCTTTTTCGACAAGGTAGTCAAGGGTCATGACGACATTGTAAAGGCCCTTCGCGAGGGCATACTGCGCGAGGAGGCCTCGGCCTTCAGGTCGGCCGAAATGCGTTTCGAGGCCATGGAGCGCACGGTGCATCTGAGAGTGGGCCGTGGCGGAGTCACCTGCGGGAGCGAAGAATATCCCAAAACGGTGCTGCTTTTTGAGAGATTCATGCTGCCGCCCCTTGATAAAGAGGCTCATCGTACCGCAATGGGGTGGATAGTACGCAATCTTGTTCATGAGATATGCGCCCAGTGCGGATATAAAATAACATATTCCCGTTGCGAGTCCCGAGATAATTATGGCAGCTATAAGCCTGTCTATGTGGATATCCGATTCGTTATCCCTGCCAACACAGCCTATAAACAATGGTGAAAACAGCCGCCCTACCGGGCGGCTGTTAATTTAATAAGTCAATCCATTGCATAAGCATACATAATGTGATATATTAAAGTTAACATAGCAGATCGGAAAATGATCGGCAAAAAAGAGGAGGATAAAGATGAACAATACTATTGTAACATACGAGACCTTCCACGGAAGCGCGAAGAAGGTAGCGCAGATCGTTGCTGAAAAGCTGGGATGCAAATGCATAAATGTCGACACCCCCTTCGAGGCTGAAGACCTCAGAGAGATCAACAACATAGTGCTGGTCTTTAATTTCAGAGGCCCTTATACTGCACAGCTCACAAAGTTGTATCTCAGCAGGGTCAGGGATCAGCTCAAGACCAAGAACGTCATCCTTATCGGCGAGGGCCTTTTCTCTGAAAAGGAGTTTCCCGTTGTTGCCGATGAGATTTACACAAGCAATCCCTCCAGGACTTTCAATAAGTTCTTTGTTAACGGTCAGCTGAGGGTCGATACGCTGTTTCCTGAGGAAAGGGCGCTGCTTGCCAAGTTCAGCGAGCTGACCGGCATGGTGATCACCGATATGGGCGAGCTCGACCTTGCCAGAGCCGAAGAAGTGGCATGCGAGATCGAGAAGCTGGTAAACTCCGACGAGTTCAAGGCATCGGCCGAGGCTGAAGCTGAAGCGGCAACCGAGCAGAGCAAGACCAAGTGGGTATGTCCTCTGTGCGGATATGTCCATTATGGCGAGACACCTCCCGAGAAGTGTCCTCTCTGCGGCGTTCCGGGCAGCTCCTTTAAAAAAGAAGAATAAAAATAAACTCCTCCCGATCCTGGGAGGAGTTTTTATACTATATAAGGTTTTACATAAGGGGAGCGAAGATCCTGAGGACAGAGTAGAGAGCCTTTTTGGCCAGTCCGCGGACACGGGTGCTCTCGAGGGTAATGGGGCGGCACTGAGCCAGGGTCTCCTGAAAATCGCGCTCTATATCATGAATGGTATTGTGGTCATACATCCACACCGCACACTCAAAATGGTGATGCAGGCTGCGGAAGTCAAGATTGATGGTGCCGACAACGGCTGTATTGTCGTCCGAAACAAAGGACTTGCTGTGGATGAAGCCGGGCATATATTCATAGAGCTCGACTCCGCGGCTTATAAGGTCGGCATAATAAGCCTTGGCGACGGCATGGGCATACCAGTGGTCGGCCACATGGGGAACGATGACCTTAACATCAACTCCGCTTTTGGCGGCATTGCCGAGGGCGGTAATAAGCTCGTTGTCGATTATCATATAGGGGGTCATTATATGGACATAATCGCGGGCCTTGCCCAGAATGTCCATATACACCGTTTCGCCGACCAGTTCGTTGTCGAAGGGCGAATCGCTGTAGGGGATAACATAGCCCGGCTCGTCATAAAGAGGCAGGTCGTGGGGACGGAAATCCTCATAGTTCTCGCGGCAGCGGTTGGTGATCTGCCACAGTTCGAGGAACATGACCGCAAAGCTGAAGGCAGCTTCGCCGCGGATCATAACGCCGGTATCCTTCCAGTGTCCGTAGGGCGAGGTTATGTTCACATATTCATCCGACAGGTTTATGCCGCCTGTGAAGGCCGTCTTTCCGTCGACGACAAGGATCTTGCGGTGGCTTCGGTTGTTCTGCACCGTTGAAAGGAAGGGGCGGAAGGGGTTGAACACCTTGCATTTGATGCCCATTTCCTCAAGCTCTCTGGGATAGCGATAGGGCAGGCGGGGCAGGCATCCTATGCCGTCGTACATGACGCGGACATCAACGCCCTGGGCAGCTTTTCGCCTGAGCACATCGACGATGCTGCTCCACATCTCACCCTTGCCGATTATATAGAACTCGAGGAAAATATATTTTTCGGCCTTTTCCATTTCCTCCAGCATGACCTTCCAGGCCTCTTCACCAATGGGAAGGTAGCGGGCGTCGGTGTTTCTGAAGGCAGGAAACTCGGCATACTTGTTCATATACGAGATGAAATTGGCCTTCTGTTTGTCTTTGGAGGCCACTTCTGGAATGATCGAGGGGTCCTGAGTGATATAAG
>JAFOHJ010000092.1 GCA_017421885.1 Clostridia bacterium | reverse complement strand
GATCCCGGATACAACAAAAATTATTATTGCGCAGCGCATCGCTTCCGTACAGGAATCCGACATGATCATCGTTCTCGATGACGGCAAGATCATGGCATGCGGTACACACGATGAGCTGATTCAGACCAGCGATATTTACCGCGAGGTCTACGAATCCCAGACGAAAGGAGACGAGTGATCATGGCTGAACCGAAGAACATGCCGAAAAACGGCACATTTCCTCCGAATGGTCCCATACCCGGCGGCCCGAAGGACGGCCCCAACGGTCCTTTCCCCGGCGGTCCGATGCCCGGTGGCCCCGGCGGCAAGAAAGACTTAAAAGCTGACCCGAAGGAGCTTATGAAAGCTGCCGGTGGTCGTCCCGCAAGAGGTCCCGGAGGCCCGAGACTTTCCCTTAAAGACAGCATGAAAATGCTCGATAAGAAAACGCTTCTCCGCCTCTTAGGCTATCTGAAGCCTTTCCGTCTGCATCTTTTGCTCGTACTCGTCTGCATCGGCCTCAGTGCCTTTGCAAGCGTACAGTCTTCCCTCTTCCTGCGCACTCTCATCGACGACTATATTGCACCGCTTCTGCTTGAAGCTGAGCCGAACTTCGGCGGATTGTTCGCCGCACTCGGTGTTATGGCTGCAATTTACATGACAGGTGCAGAAAGCCTGTGCGTGACCCACTTCAGGTCATCGCTTTGGGCTTTGCGCTTATAATTCTCATCGGAGCATTCGTGCTCACTCTGCCTGTTTCCTCAAGAACAGGACAGCCTACCAATTTCATAACAGCGCTGTTCACAGCCACAACCTCAACCTGTGTTACGGGTCTTGTTGTCGTGGACACTTTTACCCACTGGAGCTTTTTCGGTCAGTGCGTGATTCTCGTGATGATACAGATAGGCGGTATGGGCTTTATGCTTATGCTTGCCGCCCTGTCAATCTTCGTCGGCAGAAAGATAACCATCCGCGAGCGAGTGCTCATCGGCAAATCGATAAGCCTTGACAGTATGTCGGGCATCGTAAGACTTTCCAAGCGAATCATAGGCAGTATGTTCTTTGTGGAAGGCTTCGGCGCGGTTATTCTCGCCCTCCGCTTTACAAAGGATTTTCCGCTGAAAACGGCAATATGGAAGGGTGTTTTCCATTCGGTATCGGCATTCTGCAATGCAGGTATCGATACTCTCGGCGAAATAGGCGGTCCATTCTGCAGCCTTGCCCCTTATACGGGGGATTTCACCGTCACAATGACGGTTGCTCTCCTTGTAATCCTTGGCGGTCTTGGCTTTTATGTATGGGATGACGTGCTTTCTTATAAAGAGGGCAGACGTCTCAGCCTTCATTCAAAGCTGGTGCTGACAACAACGACAGCCCTTCTCGCAGGCGGCACAATTTTCTATCTCATCGCCGAATGGAGCAATCCGCTTACCCTTCAGAATAAAAATATTTTCGATAAAATACTCCTGTCCTTCTTCCAGTCGGCATCGACAAGAACGGCCGGTATGGACCAGCTTGGGCAGGCTAATCTCACCCCTGCATCGACAGTTATGACAATGCTGCTTATGTTCATAGGCGGCTCGCCCGGCTCGACAGCAGGCGGTGTAAAAACTGTCACGGTAACATTGCTTATCCTGACAGCCATCAATACTTTAAGAGGACGAAACAGCATCGTCGTCTACGGCAGAAATCTTTCTTACAGATATGTGCTCGATGCTGTCACCATCATAATGGTGGGTGTTGTCTGCGTATTCGGCGGCACACTTATGCTCAGTATGATAGATGGCGTAGCCTTC
>JAFOHJ010000091.1 GCA_017421885.1 Clostridia bacterium | reverse complement strand
TTCCTCGATGTTCTGAGCCAGGCGGAGATATCTCTCCTCATGCTCCTTCTCGACTGCTGCAACGCCGTCGAAGAGGAATGCGATATGATCGAAGCCTTCTTCGCGTGCTACCTTAGCCATGTTGGCATACATATCGGTCCACTCATAGTTCTCGCCTGCTGCAGCGTCCTTGAGGTTCTCAAGTGTGCCGGGAATCTTGCCGCCATGGAGCAGCTTGAACCACATCTTTGCGTGTTCCTTTTCGTTGTCGGCTGTCTCTGTGAAGATGGCTGCGATCTGCTCATAGCCGTCCTTCTTTGCCTGAGAAGCATAATATGTGTACTTGTTTCTTGCCTGGGATTCGCCTGCGAATGCGATCTCGAGATTAGCTTCTGTCTTTGTACCCTTCAGATTCATATTTGTTCCTCCTGAAATAAATTATCTTTTTACTCTATACTTCTGATCAGATGGCTTCGAAGTCATCTGCACCATGCTTACATATGGGGCATACAAAATCGGCCGGCAGGACATCGCCTTCATAGACATATCCGCAGAGCTTGCATCTGTAGCCCTTGCTCTCATTCTGCTGAGGAGCGGGTTTTACATTCTTATGATAGTATGCGTATGTCATGGGAGGACATTCGCATATCTTTTCGCCGCCGGTGACATCGGCAATGAACATAGTGTGTGTGCCCAGGTCGATGGACTGCACCACTCTGCCGCTGAGATAGGACCTTGTGCATCGGTCGACATATCTTACGCCATTGTCGGCGACCGGATATGACATCCTGTCGAACTTGTCGCAGTCTCTGCCGCTGCGGAAGCCGAAATGCTCGAACATCCAGAAGCCTGCATCCTCGGAAATAAAGGATACATTGAAAACACCTGTTCTGACGATCATATCGTGGGTGTGATTCTGCTTGTTTACCGTCACCGAAATACGGTTGGGGCTGCTGGTGACCTGCGAAAGGGTGTTGATGATGCATCCGTTGTCCCTGCCGTCCATGCTGGCTGTCAGAACATAGAGGCCGTAGCTGATATCGTGCATTACTGCTTTGTCCATATGATCTCTCCTGTTATGCTTTTGCGAGGCATTTGTCACAGATGCACACAACCTGAACATTGTGGCTCAGCACCTTAAAACCTCTTTCTTCGATCCTGTCTTTAAGATCGCCCATATCGACTTCGAAGTCGATGACCCTTCCGCACTCGCTGCAGACCATATGGTCGTGAGGCGAAGTGTCTTTATCAAACCTGTCGGGCCCGCCGGGCATCTCGATCTTTTTTATTATTCCCTCTGAACACAAAGTATTCAGATTTCTGTAAACTGTGCCGAGGCCGATATTCGGGATAGTCACCCTCGCTATGGCGTAAATCTCATCGGCCGTTGGATGATCGGCCGGACTCATGACCGCATCAAGAACAGCTTTCTTCTGCTTGGTTAGACCCATTTATTCGCCTCCTTTTTAAGATTGATTATCATTTCTGATTTTATTATACACTATTATGATGATTTGTCAACAGGTTTTGAGAACATTTCTCAAAAATATTTTTAGTTTTCAAAAGAGGGATCTATTATGCCCTCTTCGGTGAAGAGGGTGGCAGCGAAAGCTGACGGGTGATGGCATGACAAGCTTGCTGAAAACCTCCATATCCCTCCATGCCCGCGGAAAACGAGTCAATATACATGGAGGGATCAGTTATTTCCCGCAAGTGACACGTTCCAATCCTCAGTCGGCACAAGGCCGACAGCTCCTTTTCCAAAGGAGCCATGCGCGGGCGACAGCGACGTGAAGCTAGTGCCTTTGGTACTCTCCCATAGGGAGAGCCAAACCCCTTGGCCACAAATAACCTGTTACCTATTACCTAAAAAACCTCCCCCGGTTACCCGGAGGAGGTTTAATGAAGTTAATTATATTTTAGCACTCGATCTGGAGGCCCATCTTTCTGACGACCGATGCGCATCTTGCACACAGGGTGGGATGCTCGGCATCTGTGCCAACAAAATGGTCGTGCTTCCAGCAGCGGTCGCACTTACCGCCGTCGGCTTCCTTAACGATTACTCTTACACCGGCGATGGGTGTTTCCATAGCCTCGGCATAGAGAGCGGCATCGTCGGTAACCGATACCTTGGAGACGATGAACAGGTCGGCCCACATCGACTCGAACTTGTTCTGAAGGTCGGCAAAGCTGTTATCTGCCGATGCATCCTTTACGAGGATGACCTGAGCCTCGAGGGGCTTGCCGATCTGCTTTGCAGCGCGTGCCTTTTCGAGGCAGGCATTTACGCCGTCGCGCAGCATGATAAGGCTGCTCCAGGAGATCATATCACCCAGCTCGTACTCGGCGAAGGGCTGGTTCATCTCGTTGAAGACGACATTGCGTGTATCGTCGCCCTCGCGGTGAGGCATTGCCAGCCAGATCTCGTCGCAGGTGAAGCAGAGGATGGGAGCAAACAGCTTTGTGATGGTGTCGAGGATCAGGAACAGAGCTGTCTGTGCGCTGCGGCGGGCAACGCCGTCCTTCTCTTCGCAATAGAGGCGGTCCTTGATGATGTCAAGGTAGAAGGAGGACATATCGACGACGCAGAAATCGTTGATAGCATGGGAAACGACATGGAAGTCGTAGTTGTCGTATGCAGCGAAGCACTTGCGTGTCAGCTCGTTGAGCTTTGTGATGGCCCAGCGATCGAGCTCCAGCATCTCTTCGGGCTTTACGAGGTTGTTTGCATCGAAGCCGTCGAGGTTGCCGAGGCAGTAGCGTGCTGTGTTGCGGAACTTGAGGTAGGTCTGGCTGAGCTGCTTGAAGATGTTGTCGGAGCATCTAACGTCGGCATGATACTCGGCCGAGCCTGCCCACAGACGGAGGATATCGGCGCCGTACTTCTTGAAGATCTCGGCGGGATCGACACCGTTGCCCAGCGACTTGTGCATCGCCTTGCCCTGGCCGTCAACTACCCAGCCGTGAGTTGCACATTCCTTGAAGGGTGCGCCCTCGCCCATTGCGCCGACAGCGGTCAGCAGCGACGACTGGAACCAGCCGCGGTACTGGTCGAGGCCCTCAAGATAGAGGTCGGAGGGCCAGAAGCCCTGATCCTTCTTCATAGAAGCATAGTGGGTCGAGCCGGAGTCGAACCAGCCGTCCAGTGTGTCTTCTTCCTTGAAGAAGTGTGTGCCGCCGCAGTGGGGGCACTTATATCCCTGAGGCAGGATCTCGCTTGCCTCGTGGAGGTACCATGCATTGGAGCCTTCGGCAGCGAACAGCTTGCTTACGGCCTCGATGGTAACGTCGTCGCAGACGGGCTTCTTGCACTCCTCGCAGTAGAATACG
>JAFOHJ010000090.1 GCA_017421885.1 Clostridia bacterium | reverse complement strand
CCGAAGAGGCACAGAAGGTAAAATACCGCGGCAAGATCACGCCTCATGATATGATCCGCTTTGTTGAAATCGAAGGTTTTGACATAAATGACTGCGGCGGCTGCCACTGCCGCTCTACCGGCGAGCTCAGGCACATCGTCATCACCGGTACGAAGGATGTTCGCGGCCTGTTCAGGATCTATTTCAAGGCCGGAGCCGATGCCGAGGCCGAGCTGGAGAACCGCACCCTCTACCTCATGTCGGCTCAGCAGTCGCTGGGTATAGAGTGGTCCCACGAGCTGCCCGAAGCAGCCGAAAGCACCGCAAAGGCACTGATGGGTGCAAAGGCTACCCTCGAGGCTTATCATAACCGCATAGAGACTCTTTATTACAACTATTTCCTCTCGATATCCGAAAACATCGGAGGACGCCCCTTTATCACAGACTTCATCAATGACTATTACGACACCAATACCCTGAGATCGGTCGCATCCCGCCTTGTCAAGGAGAAGAAGGCTACCGTTGTCCTCTGTGCCTGCGACGAGCAGGAGGGCTCGCTCATTTTCATGCGCGCCAAGGGCCCCAAGGAGCCCGACCTCGGCGCATATGTCAAGAAGCTTATGGCCGACCATGGCGGACGCGGCGGCGGAAGCCCCGTTCTCGCTCAGGGTATGTTTCCCACCTTCACCGATGCGGCTCACGAGGCCGTCCTGAAGGCCTTTGAAGATATCCGTAATGACGCAGTTAATGCAGCCAACTGAAAGGAGCAGATAAAATGAGTATTGAGAGAAATATCGGTCTTGAAGCTGTAAGGCATATGCAGGACAGACAGTCGGTAAGAAACTTTCAGGACAAGCCCATCCCTCAGGAGGACCTCGATGCAATTCTTGATGCCGTTGTCAATTGTGCTACTGCCGGCAACCTTCAGCCGGTTTCGGTGATCGTTGAGCGCGACCCCGAAAGAAGCAAAAAGCTGGGCGAGCTCTGCACAAAGCAGCCCTTCCTGGGCAAAGCCGCCGTCAACCTCATATTCCTGCTCGACTGGCACAAGCTTGGCGTTTATGCTGCCGAGCGCAAGGCTCCCTTCAACTGCCACGACAGCTGGATGCACTTTGTCACCGGCCTTGAAGATGTTATGTGCGCCGCACAGACCGCCGAAACAGCCGCACACATGCTGGGCATCGGTTCCTGCTTCATTGGCACGGCCATGCACTCCGGCGCCGAGATCGCCGAGATGTACAATCTGCCCAAGCGTGTATATCCCATGGTGGTTCTGACCCTCGGTTATGCCAAGGATCTGCCTGCCAAGCGCCGCAAGCTGGAAAAGAATTATATGGTATTCGAGGGAAGATACCCTGATATGGACACCGAAGACCTCTACCGCGCATATGACGAGAAGTATGAGGGTATCACTCTCCCCTTCCCCTCGAGACCCGATCCCCGTGCAGCCATGGTCGATAAGATCCGCCGCGGCCTGCTGACTACATATTCTCCCGAAGAGACCGAGCAGATCATTACTCATGCTCTCGAACGCGGATATATCACCGAAGTCCAGCGCCGTTTCGCCTACCATTATCATGCCGTTGACAACTACAACACCGGCGGCCATATCCTCGAGATGATGAAGGCACAGGATATGTTCCCTACACGCATCCTTAAAGACGGCAAGATTGAGCTTTGATCCAAAGCTTAAAATTATCTGAAAGTGAGATTTATTTCATGAGTTTACATACTAACCTTTCGATGCTGACCGACTTCTACGAGTTCACAATGGCCAACGGCTATCTCAAGGCCGGCATCGCCGATACAACGGCTTATTTTGATATGTTCTTCCGCAAGATCCCTGATGGCGGCGGATACGCCATTATGGCAGGCGTCGAGCAGCTGGTGGATTACCTCAAGAACCTCAAGTTCGACAAGGAAGACATCGACTATCTGCGCAGCAAGAATCTCTTCTGTGAAGAGTTTCTTGAATACATCGAGAACTTCGAGTTCAAGTGCGATGTATGGGCAGTTCCCGAAGGCAGCCCCATCTTCCCCGGCGAGCCTCTGGTAGTTGTCCGCGGCCCCGTAATGCAGGCTCAGTTCATCGAAACAATGGTCCTTCTGACCATCAACCATCAGAGCCTCATCGCCACTAAGGCCAACCGTATGGTTCGTGCAGCCAACGGCCGCGCTGTCATGGAGTTCGGCTCCAGACGTGCCCAGGGTGCCGACGGTGCTGTTCTCGGCGCAAGAGCAGCCTACATCGGCGGCGCGGTCGGCACAGCCTGCGTCCTCTCCGACCAGCTCTACGGCACACCCGCAATGGGCACTATGGCACACAGCTGGGTCCAGATGTTCCCCGACGAGTTCACAGCCTTCAAGACCTATGCCGAAGCATACCCCGACAACTGCACCCTGCTCATCGACACATACAACGTCCTCAAGTCAGGCCTTCCCAATGCCATCCGCACAGCACGCGAGGTCCTCGAACCTATGGGCAAGCGCCTCAAGGGCGTACGTATCGACTCGGGCGACATCGCATACCTCAGTAAGCGCATCCGCGAGACCCTTGACGAAGAAGGCATGCAGGATTGCGGCATCGTAGTTTCCAACTCGATGGACGAGTTCCTTATCCGCGACCTGCTTATGCAGGGCGCCAAGATCAACTCCTTCGGTGTCGGCGAACGCCTCATCACTTCCAAGAGCGAGCCTGTTTTTGGCGGCGTTTATAAACTGGTTGCCATCGAAGATCAGGATGGCAATATCATCCCCAAGATCAAGATTTCGGAGAATGTCGGCAAGATCACAACCCCCTGCTTCAAGAAGCTGTGGCGTCTTTCCAGCCGCCGCGACGGCCACTATATCGCCGATGTCATCACTCTTAATGACGAGATCATCGATGATACACAGCCCTACACCATCTTTGACCCCGTATATACATGGAAGAAGCAGACCCTTGATAATTTCCAGGCTGAAGAGCTGCTGGTTCAGATCTTCGACAAGGGCAAGTGTGTTTATGAGCCCCGTGATATCAAGGAGATCCGTGAATACTGCAAGGATACCACATACCGCCTGTGGGGCGAAGTCACCCGTTTCGAAAATCCCCACCCCTACTATGTCGACCTCTCCAAGAAGCTCTGGGATGTTAAATACAAGCTGCTTGAGGAAAAGAGCATGTAACAGTAAAAAAAGACTCCCCGAGGGGAGTCTTTTTCATATCAATTTCTCAGATCGGCTCTGATATGGTCGGGCTTCAGCAGCAGGTCGAGGCCGTCGGTGATATTCTTTACGAATATATCGGCGTGACTCAGGAGTCCGGCATGCATTCCCTCGCCCAGCAGAACGGCCACCGCAAGATCGGCCTTGTCAAACATGGGAATATCGTTAAAGCCGTTGCCGAAGCACACAACGCCGCCCTCAAGGCCCTCGACGATCTCAAGCTTGCAAAGTCCTGCTCCCTCGCGGGGGAAGGTGTGGACATTCACCGGAAGATGAGCACACTGTGCCCTCACCGTGCCGTAGGTATCGGCAGTCAGAACATGGATTTCCACTTGTTCTCTCAGCTTCTTTATCCTCTCGTCTATTCCCTCTGCCAGAATGCCGTCTACGGCAATGGTGCCATTATAGTCAAGGACAACATGGCTGATTTCAAGGGCCTCGCGGCCGGGTATCTCTATTCTGATCATATCTGTTCTCCTATAATCTTTATTTACTGTCAGCCTAACACAGCAAAAGGTTTTTGTCCAATAAATTATATCTATAAATAAAAGCTGCCCGAAGGCAGCCTTATTATTATTTTCCAAACACCTGACGAACGAGGGCATCATATTCCCTCCATGCATCGGTATCGCGCAGCTCGGGCATAAGCTCGGCAATAGTACGGTAGTACCAGCCATGCATTTCCGGATCTTTCTGATTAAAATGCTGCCAGAGTGCATCTCCCTGCACCTTATAGTCACGGGCAAAGGAGCGCATATTTGAAAGTTTGTCACCCAGAAGGATCATCTTTGCCGCAGCATCGCCGCAGTTTCTGAGTCTCTCGATGGCCTCTTCTTTCCTGACCCTCCATGTCTGCTCGGGAGGGATCCCCTCACGCTTGTTTTCTGACTCGACTCCCACCAGCGCCGCAACACGGCTGCCGAACCTTGCCTCGATATCGGAAAGAGTGAAGTGAGTGTCTTCCACAACATCGTGGAGTATTGCCGCTGCAATGACCTCGCAATCATCGGTCATGGTGCCCACAATAGATGCAGCCTCAAAAGGATGCAGGATATAGGGCAGTCCGCTTCCCTTGCGCTTCATCCCGGCATGGGCCTTTGCAGCAAATGAAGCCGCCCTGCTCACAAGGTCGTCCTCAGCCTCTCCTCCGAGGATCTCAATAGCCTGTTTATACTTAAGTACTCTGTTTCTGTCGTTCTCGGTCACTTTGTCCAGCCTTGAAAGATCGCTGTTATGCCTCAGATCGGCCAGCTTGACCGCTCTTGCGATGGGGTTGTCTCCGATTTTCGCCACATATTCAAGATAAGGCACACTTTTATCGTGGGTCAACAGTAGAAGTGCATCAATAACAGCTTCGGGGATGCCGGCCTGACGCAGGTCATCGGGAGAAGCTCCGGTGTCTTCCATAACATCATGGAGCAGCGCGGCACAGACTTCATATTCCCCATCAAGCTGCTCGGCAAGATGAAACGGATGAAAAACATAGGGCATCCCACTCTTGTCGAGCTGATGCTTATGTGCCTCAAAGCATATTTTCATGGCCTTTTTGGTGAGTTCTGTATATGTCATGCTGCCGTCCTCCCTGTATTCATATAGATATTATGACACAAAAGAATGTGCCGGTCAATCAGGCTATCTGAGCATCGCCCTTGTCGAAAAGCTCTTTTTTCTTCTTGCCGTGCATATCGCGCTGCTTGAAGTTGCCGATAACGCCGTTCGCCGTCGAAAGAACGGCGAAAGAATCATCGTATTCCTTAACGATATCGCTGAGGACAGGAAGTTGGTCGCGATTGACAATGCATATGAGGATATTTGTCTCT
>JAFOHJ010000089.1 GCA_017421885.1 Clostridia bacterium | reverse complement strand
GGTCCTGGAAGGCGGCACAACCTTTACTCCCAGCCTTCTGGAAGAATAAAAATCCATTCAAATGCCATAGGGGGCAGCAATGTCCCCTCTCATTACAATATAACGCCCTATAAGAGGGTCAGAAAGAAAAAGGAGAAAAGAATTATGGCAAAGCTCACAGCTGAAGAGAAGAAGGCCCTGAAGGGCCGCGGCTATGTCATCACCAACGATGGCGAGCATTTCATCGCCCGTGTCATCACTGTTGACGGCACACTGACCGCCGACGAGATGAACGTCCTGTCCGACGCTGCCAAGAAGTTCGGCAACGGCGTTGTCGCTATGACATCCCGTATGACCGTCGAAGTTCAGGGCATCCCCTACGAGAACATCGAGGCTTTTGATGCCTTCATCGGCGAGGCCGGCCTCTACACCGGCGGCACAGGCGCACGCGTCCGTCCCATCGTCCCCTGCAAGGGTACCGTCTGCATCCACGGCATCATCGACACACAGGCTCTGGCTCGCGAACTGCACGAGACCTTCTACAAGGGCTGGTATGATGTCAAGCTGCCCCACAAGTTCAAGATCGGCGTCGGCGGCTGCCCCAACAACTGCATCAAGCCCGGCCTGAACGACTTCGGTATCATGGGCCAGCGCGTTCCCGCTTACGAGATGGACGACTGCTCCGGCTGCAAGAAGTGCGGCGTTATCGATGTCTGCCCCATGAAGGCTGCCTTCATGAACGACGATGACATGATGGAGATCAACAAGGATCTGTGCAACAACTGCGGTAAGTGCGTCGGTGCCTGCCACTTCGACTGCGTCACAGAAGAGAAGGTCGGCTACAAGATCATGGTCGGCGGTATCTGGGGCAAGCGTCAGCGCATCGCTACTGTTATCGACGAAGTCTACACCAAGGAAGAGCTGTTTAAGATGGTCGAGAAGGCTCTGCTGCTCTATCGTGAGCAGGGCGAGACCGGTGAGCGTTTCGGTATGTTCATCGAGCGTATCGGCACAGAGAACTTCATCGCTCAGCTGAAGAGCGACGATGTCCTGGCCCGCAAGGAAGCCATCCTGACAGCTGATCTGCATACAAAGAGCAAGGCTACCTGCTAAGGGACTGTCCCTCGAAACACTTCGTTGGTTTCTCGGGCCAATTTCCAAAGCGGAGGATTTTTCCCCGGCGCATGTCCGTGGAAAAATCATTCTTAAAAGACAAATGAAATCTTTTTGTCTGACAGAAACATAGCATAAAATTCCCTCTCGGGTTTCCGGGAGGGAATTTTTTTTGCACCGCAAACCCTCCCACTACTAACGTGGTCCCCCCGCCCTTACCAAGGGCGGGCTTTTAAGGCTCCCCTTGGTAAGGGGAGCTGGCACCCGCAGGGTGACTGAAGGGTTTGTCCAATCATGCGCCGCAGACACCGCAACATTTGCCGCAGGCAAATATATCACTGCCGCTCTGCGGCAATATCACTTGCAAAGCAAATATCACTCGGCCAATGGCCGAATATCACTGCAGCCTTTGCCAGAGCAAGGGCTGCTTGACATACCTCGGGCATCTATGTATACTGAAGATAGATACCTCGATAATCTATGTATATCACACTAACTCAGCACAGGAGGTGATCCCATGCGTGACAAAGTCAACCGCATCGAATACGAGTGGAGCGCCCGTGCCTGCAGATACATCCGTCATCCGGCTGACCGAAAAGAAGTCATGGCAGAATTGGATGCCCACATGGCCGACCGCATTGCCGAACTGACCGACAGCGGTATGCGCTACCACGAAGCTCTCCGCCGTACCGAGGCCGCCATGGGAGATCCCGATGAGGTGGGCCGGATGCTGCGAACCATCCATACCCCATGGATGAGCCTGCTGCTCACCCTGAGCAAATGGCTCTGCACCGCCCTTATTCTGTTCAGCCTGATCTTCTATGGCCAGCAGGTGTGGTGGGAGCTGGAAGCCCGGTTGATCTATGGAGTTGACCCTTGGTCGGATGCCGAGATTTTTCGGCAGTATTGCCTCAATTATGAAGAAGAAGATATGACGGTCTGCGGCATACGCCCGGTCCGTGATGCCCATATAGGCGACTACACCTTCCGCGTGGTCAAGGGCAGCTATCTCCGCACAGGCACCTTGATTTTATGGATCGAATGTGACCACCCCTTCTATAAGGCCGACCCCGAAGGCTTTATGCGTCAGGTCGATTTCTATGGCCCCGACGGCACCTCTCTCATGCCCCTGCG
>JAFOHJ010000088.1 GCA_017421885.1 Clostridia bacterium | reverse complement strand
TGGCCACACACAGCATTCTGCGTGCCGCCGAAGCGATGTCGCCTCCACACAGCAGGCGTGCTAGATAGTGGAGGGAGGCATTGACATCGGAGCCGCGCAGCGATTTATGAAATGCCGAAAGGATATCATAGTGGGCATCGCCGTCGCGGTCGTACCTTGCCGAGGACTTCTGAGTTACGATCTTTGTGTCCTCGAGGGTGACATTGATCTCATCGTTATGACTGCCGGCCGAACACAAAAGTTCCACTGCATTGATGGATTTTCTGACATCGCCTCCGCAGGCAAAGGAAATATGCTCGACAACGCCCTCTTCAAGGATGATCTTCTTTTTATTGTCGCGGGCACAGATGATGAAGGCACGTCTGATGGCCTTTTCCACCTCTTTGGGAGTGATGGGCTTGAACTCAAACACCGTGCTGCGGCTCAGGATGGCGTTGTATACATAGAAATAGGGGTTCTCTGTGGTGGAGGCAATGAGGGTGATCTTGCCGCTTTCGATGAACTCGAGGAGCGACTGCTGCTGCTTTTTATTAAAATACTGTATCTCGTCGAGATAGAGCAGGATGCCGTTGGGGGCAAGCAGGGTGTCGAGCTCCGAGACGATGGCCTTGATGTCGTTGACGCTGGCCGTTGTGGCATTGAGCTTATACAGCCTGCGTTTAGTCTTGCCTGCAATGATCTGGGCGAGAGTAGTCTTGCCGATGCCCGAGGGACCGTAAAAAATCATATTTGGGATGGCTCCGCTCTCGATTATACGGCGGAGGATGCCGTTTTCGCCGATTATGTGTGTCTGGCCGATGACATCGTCCAGCTCGGTGGGGCGGATCTTATCTGCAAGGGGCTGATACATTTTTAACCTCCATTTAATCTTTCTTTAGGAACAATTATAACATAACATGGTCTATAATTACAGAGAAAGAAAAACGGTATATCCATCAAAAACAAACATAATATAAAAGGGGAAATGTAAAGTTGACAATTCTTATGAACCTTGTGTGGATTCTTCTCGGAGGCTGGCTGGTAGCGGCTGCATGGGCAATGATCGGCCTTTTATGGTCGGTCACGATCGTTGGCCTGCCTGTGGGCACCCAGTGCTTCAAGTTCGCAGTCATGAGCCTTGTGCCTTTCGGCCGTGAAGTGTTTTTCGGCGGTGGAGCCGGCTCGCTGCTGCTCAATGTCTTGTGGCTGGCCTTTGGCGGGATCGAGCTTGCAGGACTGCACCTTATGATTGGCGCAGCACTCTGCCTGACGGTCGTGGGCATCCCTTTCGGCCTTCAGCATTTCAAGTTGGCAAGGCTGGCCATCCTGCCCTTCGGCTCGAGGGTGATGTAAAGCTTAAAAGAAGATTAAAACGGATTAAAGTATACTTAACTGGTAGACAAACGAGAGAGCGTAATGTATAATTGAATCATAAAAAGAAAAGGAGCTGAAAAACATGATGAAGAAATGGATAAAGAGGCTTATCGTTCCCGCTGTTCTGGTTCTGGCGGCTGCAGTTTTTGTCCTGGCTGTGGCATTTGACTTTGAGAGATCGGTAAGGTTCGACGATATTCCTCCTCAGGCGCTGGATAACATCACGGTGACGGTAAAGCCCTATTACGGAAATGTCGAAACCATCGAGCTGGATGCCGAGCAGAAGTTCAGGCTGTTTGAGGCTCTCGACGAGCTTGAAACACGCGGACTGAGCCTTAAGGATAAGGCGATCACACCCGAGGATAAGGGATATTCGATCGTTATAGATGGCCTTGAAGGCGGCGTGGTTATAAACGCGGCTCCCGGAGTTCAGCGTTTTTACACCCTTGAGGGAAGATGGTTCAAACATAACCTCGGCGACACCGAAGAGATGAACTATTTCATCTACAGGCTTGTGGAAGAAGCTAATAATTAAAGATCAGGCTCTGCCTATGGGCAGAGCCTTTATTGTGTTGACTAAGCCGTTTTGTTCTGATAGAATGAACTTAAAGTAAACTTTAAAGGAGAATGTCTTATGGCATATTATTCTATAGGCGAAATGGCAAAGATCCTCGGCGTGGCCACATCCACACTGAGATATTATGATAAAGAGGGCCTGCTGCCCTTTGTCGAGCGCACCGACGGCGGTGTAAGACGTTTTAAGGACGAAGATGTTGAGTGGCTGGTTACCATCGAGCATCTTAAAAAGACAGGTATGCCCATAAAGGATATCGCCGTGTTTGTAAGCCTTGACACTCAGGGCGACGAGACCATTGCCCAGCGTCTCGAACTTATCGACCGTCAGCGCGAGAATGTAAGGCAACAGATAGAGCAGCTGGAGAACACCCTTAAGGTGCTCGACTATAAGCACTGGTATTACGAAACGGCTCTTGAGGCCGGCACCTGCGACATTCACAAGACCCCCTGCGGAGTTGTGAATGTTCCGGGAGAGCATCAGGAGGGCAGAGATATGGTGTGTGTCGAATCGGCCTGCAGTGTCCTCCAGAAGGTAAGGGCAGAGAAGGTAAGCGCACGCGCTGCAAATAATTAAAAATAAAAACGGGTACACAGATCGTGTACCCGTTTTTTATGGCCTTGATTAGCCGATATAGTTCTTGATGAGGTCAAATGTAGCAACGAGGCCGTCTACATGTGTTCTCTCATAACCGTGGGAAGCATAAACGCCGGGGCCGATGAGGGCATGGCGGACGTCATAGCCTGCCTTAAGTGTGACTTCAACGTCGGAGCCATAGAAGTTGTAGATATCAACTGCATAGTTGATGTTGTTCTCCTTGGCGACCTTGATGAGGTCGGTTGTCATGTCGTAGTTGTAGGGGCCGCCCGAGTCCTTAGCACAGATGGAGACCATCTCTTCCTTGCAGCCGAGGCCATCGCCTACGCAGCCCATGTCGACTGCCAGAACATCGTTGATGCCTTCGGGAACGCCACAAGCTGCGCCGTGGCCGACTTCTTCATACATCGAGAACATGATAACGACCTTGCGGGAGGGGGTGATGCCTTCGTCCTTGAGGTACTTGGCATATGTCAGCAGAACAGCTGCCGAAGCCTTGTCGTCGAGGAAGCGGCTCTTGATGAAGCCCTTGGATGTTACTGTGAAAGCGGGGTTGACTGCAACAAAGTCGCCGCGGTCGATGCCCAGAGCCTTAACATCTTCAGCCGAGTTGACAAACTCGTCGAGAACTACTTCGAGGTTGCTCTCGAAGGAACGAGCCTTGTTGATGTCGGCATTAACGTGGGAAGAAGCATTGGGGACCTGGAATGTGCCTTCATAGCTGCCGCCGAATCTTGTGTGGACCTTTACCAGCTCTGTCTCAACGTTGTTGGGGTTGAGGCCGCCGATGCGGGAAACGACCAGCCTGCCGTTGGGCTTGATCGAGCTTACGATAGCGCCCAGTGTGTCGCAGTGAGCGAACATCATCAGGCCGTTGCCCTCGCCGCCCAGGTCAGCTCTTACGCCGCCCTTGTGGAGGCACTCGGGTGTGTAGCCGAGGCGTGTGATCTCTTCGCAGAGATACTTCTGGACATCGGCTGTATAGCCTGTGGGGCTGTCGATGGAAAGCAGCTTCTCGAGCTGCTCGAGCATATAGGACTTATAAACTTCCTTCATGATCTTTCTCCTTTATTACATTGCCTTTACGGCAAAGAGATTATACATCTATATAATGCCATAAACTAAAGAAAAAGGCAATAAAACTTAGTAAATTCTTTAACTGAATGAGCATAAGCGGCGGATAGAAAAAAGCTATGGATAAGTGTATATATATTAGGACTGGTGGCAGGCGGGGCAGATGTGTTAGACTGAGTATAAAAGAAGCCGCAGGGCATCATAAAATGAAAGGAAGTCACGACTATGTCTGCAAACTCTCCGCTGCTCAAGCCTATCAAGGTAGGACCTCTCGAGCTTAAAAACCGAATCATGTTCCCCCCTCTGACCACAGGTTATGAGGAACGCGACGGATCTATCGGCCCCAGAAGCCTTAATTTCTACGAGCGCCTTGCAAAGGGCGGCGTTGGATACATCGTAATGGGCGACGTATCGCCTGTGCGCACCTTTTCGCCCACACCCAAGCTTTTTGACGACAGCCAGATCCCTTCATTCAAAGCTCTTGCCGATGCTCTGCATTCCCACGGAAGCAAGCTGGGCCTTCAGATCTTCCATCCCGAGTATGATGTAATGGCTGTAGGCGCCCTTATCAACCGCAGCCGTGCGCTGGCAGGCGAGGCACAGGCAGCCAAGGCGGCAGGCGACATGGAGACCTTTGGAAAGAAGATGGCCGAAAGCGGCGCGGTAGGCAAGGAGGCTTATGCTAAACTTGACCATGATATGGAGCATTTTACTACCGAGGTCTCGCACGAAACAATGGCCAATATCAAGAAGCTGATCGCCGACTGCGCGCGCAGAGCTCAGGAAGCCGGAGTCGATGCCATCGAGGTCCACGGCGACCGTCTGCTGGGCACACTCTGCTCGACACAGCTCAACCACAGGAACGATATTTATGGCGGATGTTTTGAAAACCGCGTAAGATTTGCGCTTGAGGTGGTCGAGGCTATTAAAGAAGCGGCTCCTGATATGATGATCGAGTATAAGCTGCCTCTTGTCACCATCAACCCTGACGGCAGCCTCCGCGGTAAGGGTGGCCTTGAGGAAGATGAGGCTGTTATGTTTGCACAGCTTCTGGAAAAGGCCGGCGTACATATGATCCAGGCGGCTCAGGCTAACCACACTGGTAACATGGGCGACACCATCCCTCCCATGGGCTCGATCGCGTATAACTGGACACTGCCCGTATGCGAAAAGATCAAGGCAGCAGTTTCTATTCCTGTTGCAACCGTTGGACGCGTGGTTTCAGTCGAAAACGGCGAAGAGATCCTCGAGCAGGGCAGAGCCGACATCGTAGGTTACGGCAGAAGCCTGCTGTGTGACCCCGATATCGCGAATAAGATCGAAGCGGGAGAGCCGATCCGCGAGTGCCTCAACTGCAACAAGGGATGCGTAGATGCCCTGCAGAGCCGCAGATATCTCTCCTGTGTTCTCAATGCCGAGAACGGCGACGAGGGAACCATCTTCATGAAGCCCGGCGAGGGTGAAAAGACGGTCGCTGTCGTCGGTGCCGGTATTGCGGGCCTTGAGGCAGCAAGAGTTGCTGCAAAGCGCGGCTATTCGGTAACAATATTCGAAAAAGAAGATTATATTGGCGGACAGATCCATCTGGCGGCAGTGCCTCCCCGCAAGGCCGAGATCCTCAGAGCCGTTGAGTATTATGAACTGACTCTGCCGCTTATGGATAACGTAAGCTTCAGAATGAACACGGTTCCTACGGCCGAAGAGCTCAATGGTTTTGACGCTGTTCTTGTGGCTGTAGGCGCTCATAACCATATGCTGAACCTGCCCGGCACCGACGGTGCGGAAGTGGTTTCGGCATGGGATGTTCTTGACGAGAAGGTCGAGCTTAAGGGCAAGTGTGCCGTTATCGGCGGCGGATTGGTTGGTGCAGAAACAGCCGAATATCTCATGGCGCAGGGCTGCGAGGTGGCCATCATCGAGATGCTGGACAAGATCGCATCTACAGAGAACGGTGCCGCACGTCTTTATATGATCCAGAGCCTTGAAAAGGGCGGAGCAGCAATGCACACCGAAACACGCGTCGAGCGCATCGAAAAGGGTGCGGTCCATGCCGTGAATGTCAAGACAGGAGAAGCGGTCACAGTTTCCTGCGACCATATCGTTATGGCAGTCGGCTCGGTTAAAAACACATTTGATGCCGAAGGCATAAAGGTTCCTGTTCGCTTTATCGGCGACTGCTCGGGCGAGCGCACCGCCGACATCGCATCGGCTATCCGCACAGCCTATAACGCAGCAAATAACATCTGATAATATCTTAATAAAACGAAATGCCCGGATGAACTCCGGGCATTTTTCATGCCTCAAAAAGGGCTCTCAATTTCTCCAGCGCCTTTTTCTCGATCCGGGATACATTCCGCCCCGCCTATTGTAAACGATTTGCCCTAAGAAATTGCTTCCAGTTCACGGAAGCGGAATTTGATGATAATTTGTTTGTCCTCGGTCAATTCTACTCGCTCAATGAGACTGACCAGAAGCTCTCGACTGGTGTAGGCTGAATCCAGAAACTGTTGAACCAGTTCTCTGGCTCGGTCTTCGGTGCTGACCGGGCTTTTCTTTTGTGCTTCCTGCTCCTTCAGCTTTTCTTCCAGAGAACTGCGCTCCATCTTGACCCGCTGATAAATGCGCTCGAAGTCAGCTTCTGCCAGCAGTCCGGTCAGCCGATCCATGTACATCTTATCCAAGTTGGCCGTCAGACTGTCGATC
>JAFOHJ010000087.1 GCA_017421885.1 Clostridia bacterium | reverse complement strand
GCAGAAATATAAAAGACATATCGGAGGAATCATTTAAAATATCATGGACACCACATCTACATTTATAATCATCTTCGCGCTGGTCGCAATGTCGGCCTTTTTCTCGGCATCCGAGACCGCCTTCTCGAGCCTTTCGCGCAGCCGTCTTAAGATCATGGCCGATGACGGCAATAAAAAGGCCGCAAGAGTCCTTGCCATGTCGGAGGACTATGACAAGCTGCTGTCCACCATCCTTGTGGGCAACAACATCGTAAATATCGCGATGACATCTATCGCCACCATCTGGTTCACAAGTGTGATGCTCCACGGCGGAGCCACCGCATCGACTGTGTTCTCGACCGTAGTGGTTCTTATCTTCGGCGAGATCACCCCCAAGAGCCTCGCGAAGGAGGTCCCCGAAAAGGTAGCAATAGCGGTGCAGCCTCTGCTCAGCCTTTGTGTGACCGTTCTGACTCCCATCAACTGGCTGTTCTCGCTCTGGAAACAGGTGATGAATAAGGTGGTCAAGGTCAAGGAAGATCGCCGTGTTGACGGCGAAGAGCTCCTTGCCATCGTAACCGAGGCCGAGCGTGAAGGCGGCATCGACGATGTTGAAAGCACCCTCATCAAGAGCGCCATCGAGTTTGGCGACCACAATGCCATTGAAATATCTACTCCCCGAGTAGATGTTGTCGCGGTTTCGGAAAACGACAGCCGTGAAAGGGTCGCCGAGGTCTTTATCGAAAGCGGCTTCTCGCGCCTGCCCGTATATAGCGGCAGCATCGACAATATCGTTGGTGTTATCCATCATAAGGAGTTTTTCACCGGTAAGGATGACTGGAAAAAGGGTATGCAGGAACCCGTGTTTGTTACCGAAACTATTGATATCGGCAGCCTGCTGCAGATGATGCAGCGCAAGAAGTGTCATCTGGCAGTTATCTGCGACGAGTTTGGCGGTACTGCCGGCATCGTTACAATGGAGGATATCCTCGAAGAGCTGGTAGGCGAAATATGGGACGAGCACGACGAAACGGTTGAAGAGTTTGAAGAAAAGGAAAACGGCGATGCCCTCATAAGCGGAGACCTGTCGCTTGAGGATATGTTCGAGAATCTCGAGATCAAAGAGAACGATGAATTCGAATCTACATCAGTTGCAGGCTGGGTAATGGAGATGCTTGAGGTCATCCCCTCGGAGGGCGACAGCTTCGAGTATGGCGGATATCGCTTTACCGTTACCGAGATGAGCGTCCGAAGGATCGTCAGCATCAAGGCTGAGAAACCCCAAGAAGTAAATAATTAAAAATACAGAAAAGCCGCCCAATGGGCGGCTTTTTTTGGTGTTAAACAGATCATATTATCGGTGCATTTATTCCCAAGTAACCGATTTTTGATATGATAATAAGATAGAGAAAATGGAGAAGAAAATAAACAGCTATTCGCAGTGCGCGTGAAGGAAAATACTTCTCTAGGTAACGCAGATAATTAGTGAATATATAAAACTTTCCAGAAACAAAAATCAAACCAAGTAGAAAAATGTGAAATCTTCCTCTCAAGCTGGAGGTAAAGCAATCGAGGGAATAATATAGTACAAAATAAAAAAATGTATTATATAGAAAACTCAATGTATCGGCAATTTTTTTCATACTTCCGGCCTGGTCGAAATGATGGATGACGATGAGCTTGATGCTGTCCTGGCCCATGAATGCGGCCATATCATCTGCCGCCATGTCCTTTACCATTCGATTGCGAAGATGATTTTCAATAAAGGGGTCGAGACCGGACTGCTGGGCGGACTGTCGGAGCCTCTGAAGCTG
>JAFOHJ010000086.1 GCA_017421885.1 Clostridia bacterium | reverse complement strand
TTGATTGAATAATGAGTCAAATGCTGTTAGAATAATATTGTAATTCGGCTTTAGTTTGGAGGAATAGACATGCCACTCGTTACTACAAAAGAAATGTTCGAAAAAGCCTATAAAGGCGGATATGCCATTGGTGCTTTCAATGTAAATAACATGGAGATCATCCAGGGCATCACAGAAGCTGCAATGCAGGAAAAGTCTCCTGTTATCCTTCAGGTCTCGGCAGGTGCAAGAAAGTATGCGAAGCATAACTATCTTGTAAAACTCGTTGAGGCCGCTATCCTTGAGACAGATCTTCCCATTGCGCTCCACCTCGACCATGGCGAAAGCTTTGAGATCTGCAAGTCCTGCATTGACGGCGGTTTCTCTTCGGTTATGATCGACGGTTCCAAGTACAGCTTTGAAGATAACATCGCTCTCACAAAGCAGGTCGTTGACTATGCTCATGCAAGAGGTGTTGTTGTTGAGGGTGAGCTCGGTAAGCTTGCCGGCATCGAGGATGATGTCAACGTCAGTGCCGAAGATGCTCAGTTTACAGATCCTGCTCAGGTTGAAGAGTTTGTCACAAAGACAGGTGTTGACTCGCTGGCTATCGCTATCGGAACAAGCCACGGCGCTTATAAGTTCAAGCCCGGCCAGAAGCCCAGACTGCGTTTCGATATTCTTGAAGAGATCCAGAGACGTATCGACGGTTTCCCCATCGTTCTTCACGGCGCATCTTCGGTTCCCCAGGAGTTTGTAAAGCTGGTCAACCAGTATGGCGGCGCAATGCCTGATGCTATCGGCATTCCCGAGGAAATGCTTCGTCAGGCTGCAAAGATGGCCGTCTGCAAAATAAACATCGACTCTGACCTTAGAATCTGCATGACAGCTGCTGTCAGAAAGCATCTTGTAGAGAATCCCTCTCACTTTGATCCCCGTCAGTTCCTGACACCGGGCAGAGATGCTCTGAGAGATATGGTTGCTCATAAGATCAGAAATGTTCTTGGCTCGTCCAACACTCTGTAATTACTTAAGAAAAACGGTACCCGATCGGGTACCGTTTTTTTTGGGCTTAATTACTGTTTTGTGCATACCATATCAAGGCATCTCGAACAGCTCATCGAGAAGCTCTGGACAGAACCGTTATCATTTCTATTGAAAATAATATCAAGATTCATTTCATCATCAAGATAGTATATATAACGGTCGCCGATATCACTGTCAATCTTATAGAGAGGCCTTGTACCGAATCTGAAATGCCTGAGGCAGAGGATGCCTTCGTGTTCGATAACCCAAAGGGGCATTTCAAGGTCAATGCAATCGTATGTGCCGAGAAGATCCTTGCGGTCATGAGCCTCAGCAGGAGATATCTTTTTTAAAAGTCCATAAGTGCCGAACTGGCCGAACATAATTCCCTCATTGGTAAAGTAGGCCCTGTAGTCAAGATATCCCAGATTAAAGCCACCGTTTTCATCGGGGATGAGAGGAACAGGATTATGTGCCATCATACTTGCATACCATTTTCCGTCATTTTCGTATACATTAGCAAATACATCAATGGAAGCATATACACCGGCCGAAGGAGAGGTTATTCTGCACTCAGGAAGGGGATATGCAGGTGTTTCGGGAAGGTCAAGAACAATATCTGCGATCTTCTGAGCGGCAGCACCAAGCGGAGTGTTTGCAGTATTTGTTGTAATGGCGATCTGGAGATGGTCATCATGGAAGCTGTAGACCTGAGCGCGGAACGCCGCATCTGCGCCGCTGTGCTGGAAATATTTATGGCCCTTATATTCACCAATGAAAAGGCCGCCGCCATATCCGCTGAGAGTTCCGTCGTTGAGCAGAGCGTTGGTTTTCATTATTTCTATGCTTTCTTTAGAGCAGATGGTAGGCTCTTCATAATGTTGAAGCAGCTTAAGCAGATCCCATGCGGTTGTATTCATCGAGGTAGCGCCCCAGGTTTGGAAATTGAGGGGAGAGGGCTCGAAAAGACCATTTCCGTTATCGGTATAAGAGTAGGCAATTCCGGGAACAATATCCCAAAGGCCTTTACGGATAAAGGTCATATCCATACCGAGGGGTTCAAAAATGCGCTTTTTTGCAAATTCAGGCAATTCTGTTCCGGTTATTCGCTTTACTATCTCCGAGATCATTGTGAAGTTTGTGTTGCTGTAAAGATATTTGGAGCCGGGCGCAAAATTAAGGGTCTTTTGTGTGCGGAGAGTTTCAAGAACATCGGTCGTGGAGATCGTGTCGATATATCTTATGCCCTTCATGGTCATAAGCTCCCACTGGTCGCGAATACCGCTTATGTTATTCATCATCTGACGAATGGTTACGGGCTCGGAGAAGTTGATAAGATCGGGCAGATAATTTCTCACATCATCATCAAGAGATATCTTGCCTTCTTCAACAAGCAGCATAAGTGAAAGAATAGTGACCTGCTTGGATACTGAAGCTACATGGAAACAGGTGGTTTCGCTTACCGGGATATTGTGCTCCATATTGGCCAGACCAAAGCATCGGCTGTAAATCAACTCGCC
>JAFOHJ010000085.1 GCA_017421885.1 Clostridia bacterium | reverse complement strand
GGAGCATCACATTGTCGGTGTCAAAATATCCGTCCTCATAAAGAGGGTCAGAAGCCCCCAGCTGATGGAGGATTATCCTCGAGGTGACCGTTGCCATGTCAGGCTTGCCGCTGCCGCCGCCTACAAGGAAAAAGGCACCCTTCTTGCCACTCTTCACAAACTCGCGCCCATGATAGAACTTAGAGCTGAAGTTCACCTGCATTCGGCTCAGGATGTTCAGCATGGGAGGGGTCAGGTTCCGGTAATACACCGGAGAAATAAGAATGATGTTGTCACAGCTCTCGATGGCATCATAGATCACCTTCATGCCGTCCTTCACAACGCAGCCGTAATTACGCTGACAGCCGCGGCAGTCGATGCAGGGGGCAATGCCGTCGCGGTATGCGCTGACCGATATAACTTCGCCCTCAAGCCTATTCCTGAGCTCCTGCTCGATATATGCACAGTCGCCCTGCCTTCGTGGCGAGCCGTTTATGATAAGAGTCTTCATTTTTAAAGCTTCCTCCCTATATTTTTTCTTAGATTATATCAGCTATTCCCCTATTCCGCAATTATCCATATCTTCGCGCCTCTCCGAGGCGCTGTTTATTGACATATTGCCCAAAAAGAAGTATATTAAATATTAAAGCAAATGCTTTACATAGAAAAAGAAGAAGGAGAATATATTCATGAATCAGCTTACCAAAGAACTGTCGGCTATCCTCAGCTACAGCCTTGCTCCCAAGCACACATCGGTTTCCTATGCCATCATGAAGGACGGCGAGTTCCTGGCCTATGATGCCCTCGGCACACAGGGCGGCAAGGAAAAGAAGCCCGCCACACCCGACTGCACATATAACGTCTGCTCGGTATCCAAGATCTACTGCTCGGTTGCTGTAATGCAGCTCGTCGAAAAGGGTCTTGTCGACCTCGACACACCCATTGTCAACTATCTGCCCCGCTTCAAGATGCTTGACCCCCGTCATAAGCTCATCACCCTCCGCCACTGCCTCAGCCACACAAGCGGCCTGCCCGGCACACAGTGGAAGGGATTCTCGGTAGCCGACGTCACAACAGCCGACTATTACGAGGATGTATATAACTACATGGCTCACAGCTACCTCAAGGCCGATCCCGGCGAGTATGCCGTATACTGCAACGACGGCTTTACAATGGCCGAGATGGTCGTCGCAGCCGTCACAGGCGAGAAGTATGAAGACTATTGCCAGAACAACATCACCGACCCCATTGAGGCATATTCCTCCCGTCTCTCCGCCAATATCAACCCCGACTATCCCCTCATCACCGAGGGCGAGGGTGTTCCCGAAAAGCTCCTGATCCAGGGCGGCGGCGGCTACACCACCTCCATGCGCGACCTCTGCAAGTTCGGTATGCAGTTCCTTAATGAGAGCAAGATCATCTCGCAGGAGTCGAAGGACGAGATGGCCAAGAAGCAGGGTGCTACCTTCCTCAAGGGCGACAAGCGCTCCTGCAACTACGGCCTCGGCTGGGACACAGTCTGCTTTACTCATCCCGACTATGACCTGGGTGAAAACGTCCTCGTAAAGGGCGGCAACAGCTTCCAGTTCACAACCCAGTTCATCATTATCCCCAAGTACAATGCCGTTCTCGCCATCTCCGAGACACACGACTGCCGCCTCGATGTCCAGGATGTCATCCTGCGTATGTTCGGCCATGCAATGCTCAAGCAGGGCATCAATATCTATAAGAACATCAAGCCCATCCCCCAGAAGATGATCGATAAGTACGACGGCACATGGCTTATCCCCTCTGGCATCCTCAACCTCCACCTTTACGGCGCTCATGCCAACATCACAGTCGATGATTCCCGCGGCGGCCACCGCCCCTGGGGCAAGGCAATGTCCTTCGACGGCAAGATGCTCAAGAACGACGAGCGCACACTGACATTTGAGGACCACAAGGGCGATACATATGCCATCTCCAGCTTCAACCGCGGTCTGGCTGCTCCCATGGCTCAGAAGGCAAGAGATTTTGCTCCCCTCTCCGATGTTTGGAAGAGCCGCATCGGCAAGAAGTATCTGGTCATCGATGCCAACACATATGATATCGTTATCAACGATATCATGACCGGCTTCACCATCAATCCTCTCAAGGATGTCGAGGGCGTTCTGGTCTTCTCCTTCTCGGGCAGAAGCGACAGCGAGATCTACGGTCTCTTTGAGAGCTGCCTCAAGCCTCTGAGCGACAGTGTTGCCACCGGTTTCCTGCGCACACCCTCCAACCCCAGCCGCGACCTGCTCACATCGGTATTCGAGGTCAAGAACGGTGCCGAATACTGCAACATCTCGTCCTTCACCTACCGTGATGTTGAGACTCTGCCTTATTATGAGGGTCAGGGCTTCGGCGAGGCTGACGAAGAGAATAAGGCCTACCGCTTTGGCTATCAGCTGGCAAAGCTGCCTGAGATCCCCGAAGGCCGCCGCCTGATGGTCATGGACGACGACCTTGCCTGCGTCTATGACTCGCTGGTACATCCCAACTACAATCCCATCGACAAGGGTTATATCCTGTTTATCTGATTTTACAAAAAGCAAAGGCCATCCCAAACGGGATGGCCTTTTTGCTATGTATTTTCGTTGCTGTCTTTCAGTTCTTCCACCGAGCGCAGGAATTTGCCCGCGGCGTTGACGATCACCATGCCTATTCCCATGAATACGCCTGCGATCATAGTCAGCGCAAACAGGACTCCCGACCTCGGTTCCTTGTCATTCCTGTTCACAAAGAAGCTTCCTTTCCTAAGAAATATGCCTTTATTATACTACTCGGAAGGAGCATGGGCAAGCGTTTCAGGTCGAAAATCCTCCTCTGCGGCCAGAAGATTTGCAGCCCTGCGGAGAGTAAAGAACATTCCAAGCGCAACTATCAGCAGGCAAACAGCGATCACCATAAGAATCTCTGCCGACTCGCCTGCCAGCAGCATAATGTACGCAGCGGTATATACGATCAGATACGCCGACCTCCAGAATGAAAGCATCCTTCCCTCTTCCTTATGTATTACCGGATAAATGACCATGCTCAGCACACTGTAGAAAAGCCATATCTTTGCGATGCCGATAAAGCGAGATATCAGGCCGAGAGAAAAACTCAGCCCAATGGTTTCGAGAAACTCATACGCCGCTGTGAACAGACAGAGGTTTTTATAGAAGCCGCTTTTACTGTCGTTCTCTCCCATAAGGCTGCAGCTCCTGGCAGCGAAAATCCAGCCGATAAATCTCGGCAGCAGCGGCAGGCCCATCATATTGATATTTACTCTGAAAACCAAAAACCATATCGACCAGCTTAGGTTTCTTATGGCTTTAACGATATTCATTCTATCATCTGTCATTTCGCTGTCACCTCCTGAAGGTCAGCTCTTCAACGATATGCCCATCCCAATGGACCGCAACACGGTAACCCTCGATCGGCGGCAGAAGAGTTCCGATATCTCTTCCCTCTCTTACATCCTCAAGACACCACGAAAGTCCTGCATTTCCATCCCATCCATCGGGGATATCCCAATAGAACCAGCTGTAATCTCTGCTTCTGCCCTGATAATTACTCGAAAATGCCTTCTGATGGACATATTCTTTGTCTTTTTCGTCATCGAGAGGCACAAGCTGTATGCCAAACTGATGATCAAGGGTCTCGCCGTCCGATGCCGGGCCTGAATAATTGTAATCGACCCATGCCAGCTCAACTGCCGTTTCAAACTCGGCATCGAGCTCAGGAGCACCTATCTCATTTACTGAGCGATACAGATTCCAGTGCATATATGAACCAAATCCCGCATCACGCATATGTGTCTGATACATGGTGCGGCGCTCGACCGCGACACTGCCATGGTCTGTTTCGGTTTCAAAGACTTCAAAAGGCGGCACACACTCATATCGGGGAACCATTCCAAACTCAAACTCTGCGCTCTTTGTATTTGCCGAGTGAAAATTAGTATGTCCATAGCTGTATTTCCATTCACCTAGGGGTTCACAGAGCCAATATCTATCATTTTGCCATGCTTTTATAGGGATAAAGGCACTTCCCAAATCATGATTTACACCATCTTCATCAAAAATCCCGAAAAGATCAAGGCCGAGAACTGCTTCATAGGTGCCATTCTGCTCAGTGATATTATATACATAATAGCCATAATTGGTGGCCACATTGCCCTTTGGCTGATAATCAAGCCTGCCTTCTTCCGCGCTCGCCCAAAGCTCTTCATGCTTCTCATAGGGAGAGGCTATTGCCAGATATACTTCACTGCCTGCCATAACTCCCTTGGCATAGGCATCAATGGCGC
>JAFOHJ010000013.1 GCA_017421885.1 Clostridia bacterium | reverse complement strand
GGCACGATTAAGGCGGTTTATCTCGGCACGCTGGCTGTTCATGGTGTCGAGAGCACTTCGATATGTCTCATAAAGCTGATAGTTCTCTTTTATGAAAGAGGCATCGGCGCTGTTCCAGTGAATGGCATTCCAGCCATCCGATTCACGGATGATGCGTTTTACGGGAGAGCTGAGCCAGCTTCTGACAGCCTTTATAAGCAGGAGCGAAAGAAGGACTGCAAAGGCAAATGTGCCGGTATACACCTTTTTGAGCGATTTCATGGCTTCATTCAGCGGTGAACAGCGTGTAGCCACAACCGAACCAAACAGAGGCGTGTCAACATAGCCGTAATCTTCGTTCTCATATCCGTAAGACTGCGTTTTGAAGACGATGATCTCCTCGAGGGTACGTTTGTCGGAAAGGGTGTAATTATATTCGAGGTTATACCATTTTGAGCCCGACAGAAGCATGGCCAGGAGGTTTTCGTGCTCGCTGCCTTTTACATCGGTAACAGCATTGCCATAGTCGTAATAGCTGAAACTGCAGTATACACCGTAGAGAGTGATAAACTCAAGGTCATCGGCCTCATTGGTGTTGTCAAAGAGATTTTTCCAATCGTAAAGGCCGAGGGCATCAAGGCCGCTGTAGGTATAGGTGGTATAGCCTTTTTCAGTGGTGCCGTCTTCATGCTCGATCTCATAGTCGGGCTCAACTTTATCAAGGGCATTCCACTTGTCCTGATGAGTGAGATAGTCGAGTTTATAAGGCGTCATTTTCTGCCCGTCCATAACGCCTGTGACTCTTATAACATCGGCGTTTCCATCTGCAGTGGCAAGGGTCTTGGCCTGCTCATAGGTGAGATCCATATATGCGTAGGCATCGGCTTCCGATTCGTCGGCACAGGCGAGCCACTGCTCCTCGGGCAGATAACGGAAAGCGGCGAAATTGCCCGAGGTGTGGAGGATATTGCCCTCTTTGTCGCCAAAATAGACGGCGCGCTGATAGTCAAAACCGTGAAAGTCCAGCACGGTGGAAAAGCTGTAGGTTTTGATACCGGAAGAGGAGAAGCTTGCTGCCATTATACGGTCGAGCATCTCAAAGTCGAGATATCCCGGATATTTTTCATATGTATCGCGGTTGAGCCGCATCTGCAGAATGTATCCATAGTTCTGCCCGTATTGGTCTATGTCATCCAGCATGAGCTCGTAATAGCTGTGAGCGAGGGCGTTGGTCACGCAGTACATTGAAACACACCATGTGATAAGCATAGCGGCGATAATAATAAGTGAGAAAAGAGGCATCGCGCCTATTTTGATATTAAGTTTTTTCATTTACTGCACCTCCAGTACATAACCTGCCTTTATGACGGTCTTTATGCAGGAAGCATATTCACCCAGCTTTTCTCGAAGCCGCTTTATATGGGTATCTACGGCACGAGCCTCGCCGTCATAGTCATAGCCCCAGCATTTCACCAGCAGCTGCTCGCGGCTCATGACGATGTTTCGGTTGCGCATAAGACAGACGAGAAGGGAATATTCCTTTGGGGTGAGGCTGATCTCTTTTTTACCGGCAAACACCCTTCGCTGGGATAGGATGCAGGATATCCCACCGGCCTCAAGGCGGTCGTCCTGACGGATGCTGCCGCGGCTGCGGCGGATGAGGGCCGTCACTTTTGCATAAAGCACCGACAGGGAAAAGGGTTTGGTGATATAATCATCGGCGCCCAACTCGTAGCCATAAAGCTTGTCATCCTCATCTGAAAGGGCGGTCAGAAAGATGATGGGCACATCATTATGCCTTCTCACAGCCCTGCACACCGAAAAACCATCCAGTCCGGGCATCATTATATCAAGTAGAATAGCATCGAAAGCTTCGTTTTCTGTCCTTTCAAGGGCATCGGTGCCGTTTGACACGGGCACGGGATCATCGCCTTTGCTTATAAAATAGTCGCACATTACCTCGAGAAGCCTCGGCTCGTCTTCGGCAATAAGTATTCTGTATGCCATATGGATGCCTCCTTTCGTTGAGGACAGTATAAACCAGTGATTTGTACTTTCTGTGTCAATTATATAGTAGATTGCTAAAAAACAAAAGCTCCCCGAAGGGAGCTTTTTTAAAGGTTTTGTTATCAGAACTCGAGAATATCTTTGGCAAGAGCCTCGGCATCTTCGAGCTTGGTGCACCAGCTGGTGCAGAAGCGGACTGCGGTATGATCTTCATCCACCTTGCCCCATGTTGCATAGGCATATTTTTCGGCAAAAGCCTTAAGCATATCGTTGGGCAGGATGGGGAACTGCTGATTTGTGGGCGAATCGCAGAAGAAGCGGATGCCCTTCTTCTCGCAGGCTTCGCGGATAATGGTGGCTGCCTTATTTGCGTGTGCGCCCAGCTCGTAATAGAGGCCGTCTTCAAACAGAGTCTCGAACTGAATGCCCAGCAGGCGTCCCTTGGCCAGCAATCCGCCGCGCTGTTTGATCATGTAGGAAAAATCGGGCTTAAGCTGATCGTTGACGATAACAAGAGCTTCGCCGAACAGGGCGCCGACCTTTGTGCCGCCGATATAGAAAGCATCACAGAGGTTTGCGATGTCTGCAAGCGAGAGATCGTTGCCGGGAGCGGTCAGGCCGTAACCCATGCGTGCGCCGTCCATGTAGAGATAGAGGCCGCGCTTGCGGCAGACTTCGCTGATGGCTGTCAGCTCGTCCTTTGTATAGAGTGTGCCGATCTCGGTGGGGTGAGAGATATATACCATCTTGGGCTGGACCATATGAATGGCGGTCTCGTCGTCAAAATGGGCATGCCATGCATTTTCCACCTGCTCGGCTGTGATCTTACCGTTGGAGGAGGGGAGAGCGAGCACCTTGTGGCCTGTTGCTTCGATGGCGCCGCTTTCGTGGACATTGATGTGGCCAGATTCGGCTGTCAGCGCACCCTGATAG
>JAFOHJ010000084.1 GCA_017421885.1 Clostridia bacterium | reverse complement strand
GGCCGGTGTGGATTTTCTGACGGACAGACTCCGTCCTGTTGTGGTTCTAAACGGGAGGGAATACCCCTGCGGGATCTACTGCATCACGACGGAGACGGAAACGACAGAGGACGGATGCGAGCTGAAGCAGAAGGGCGGTGAAGCAGCAGAGCTGGGCCGGTGCTCCGAGGCATATGCCCTCGGAAACTCCCAGCACCACCATTATGCCGTGAAGGATGACGGCAAGGGCCGAAAAGGCTGTAAGGCTATCCATTGTGGGGCGCAGCTTTATGAGCCTCCAGAGTCCCGCCGTGGCGGCCTCCCAGCAGAGGCCCAGCGACACCGCCGTGAGCACAGTCAGAGCTGCCGAAGTGACCTCGCCCGCCGTAAGCCCTGCCATGGCAGGCAGAGAGGGCATGCCGACCGCCGGTGCGAAGGTGAGATAGAATCCGACCGCCATAACGATAGCCATAGCTACCATTCTGACCGACATTCCAACCAGCTTCTTGCCCAGCTTTTTTACCGCCCTCGTGGGGTCGTCAAACATGACATTGAGGAAGTCATAGGGCAGCTCGTCGCCTCCGGTTTCTTCCTCATATTCCTCTTCTTCAAGATAATATTCGTCGTCGGAAACGGGATAGGGCTCGAGCTCGCTCTCCTCACCGTCTTCGATTTCTTCATCTTCGTCCTGAGGAGGTTCTTCCTCTTTGCGGCGCTTAAAGAGGATAACTCGCCTGCCCGGACCTTTGTCGGTCAGGTTTTCTGCGATCTCGTCGGTTATATCGGTCTCTTCGCCCTCTTCTTCCGCTTCATCCGCATCCTCTTCCTCGGGCTCGGCTTCGTGCTCAGGGGATCTTTGCCTGACAAAACGGAACTGAGAAACATTGTCCTGCGAAGGTGCCTCCTCCGCGCCGTCCGCCGCATGAGAAGCCGGCTGTTCAGTTGTGTTTCTGTGGTTGAGTGGGAGCAGATCGGGGCCGACTTCGCCCATGTCGTATGCCGATTTCTCGGCCTTGACCTCGGCGATGATGTCGTCGATCGAAAAAAGCTCCTGATCTCCTCCGTTTGTCTTATCGCTCAAAAAAGATCACCTGTTATCCTCTTTGTCTGAAGGCTTCGTACAACAGCACTGCCGCCGCATTGGAGGCATTGAGCGACTGTATCCTGCCCTTCTGGGGAATGCTTACGATATGGTCGCTCTTCTCGCGTACCATACGGGAAATGCCCTCGCCCTCCGAACCGATGACGATGGCAGCGGGAACTGTGAAGTCCAGCTCGTACATTGCGGCGCCGCCCATATCGGCCGCAAAGATGAAGATGCCCTTTTCCTTGAGCTCTTCGATGGTCTGCTGAAGGTTTGATACCTTGGCGACCGGCAGATATTCAAGAGCACCTGCCGCTGCCTTGGCGCAGGCTGCGTTGAGGCCGGCACTGCGGCGCTTGGGGACGATTATGCCGTGGGCGCCGACGATCTCGGCGGTACGGATGATGGCACCGAGATTATGGGGATCGGTGATGCCGTCACAGATGATGATAAGGGGCTTTTCGTCCCTGTCGGCTGCTAGGTTCAGGATATCCTCGACCTCGGCATACTCAGCTGCGGCGCAGAGAGCAATGATACCCTGATGAGAGCCGGTCTCGGAGAGCTTGTCGAGCTTGCGCTTGTCGGTCTCCTGGGCCATGATGCCCTTTTCACGAGCCTTGGCGATGATATGGCCGACTGTCTTGTGTGAACCGGAGGCAAAGAGGATCTTGTCGATGGCGCGGCCGCTCTCGAGGGCCTCCCAAACGGCATTCTTGCCTTCCATAATGAGGGCCTTTTCTTCCTCACTGCGCTCGAAGCCGCCATGATCGCGTCCGCCGCGGAAACCGCCCTTATTAAAGCCGCCCTTGCCGCCGTGATGGCTGTTGTGGCCGTCTTTTTTATTGAACTTATTGTTATTGAAATCTTTCACATTGCACCTCGTAATTTTCAATATTATGTGTGCCAAAAACATTTACATAATATTGTATCATGTTTCTATCCTTTTTTAAATAAGGCAAAGGAAAATTAATAAAAAATATCTGTACCCTCTCAGTCAGCTGCGCTGATAGCAAGGGGCAGTGCGGCGTGAGATTCCGGGACTCCACTTCGTTTTGCTCAGAATGACAACTTAGTGAGCGCCAAAACAGCGGGCGTGCAATGCACGCCCCTACAGGGTGATTTTCCGTAGGACAGTTGTAGGGGCGAGCAGTGCTCGCCCGGCTTAACCTTCACCTTAAAAACAATTTAATAAAATTCTAATGAAATAATTATGACTTCTTATTGTTAAAAATAAAAATAATAGTGTATAATAACAATATAGAAACCACCGGGAGGTGCATCACTATTGCTCCACGAAAACAAGCATGTTAATTTCTTCCTTAAGCTGGGATATTTTCTTCTTATCTCGCTTACCGTTTGCCTGCTGGCCAAATACGCCATCAGAGCCGGATGGCCATTCCTGACGGCCATTCTGTTCTCGGCGATAATCACAAAGCCCGTGAACTTCATCGCCCGAAAAACCGGACTGCCCCGCGGACCGCTGGCCGCCCTTTTCACTCTGGGCATACTTATTGCGGGTGCCGTGCTTGTGTATCTTCTGGCATCGGTGGTCATCTATAATGCCAAGGATATCGTCAGCACCCTGCCGCAGATCGCCGATGAGATCATGGCAAAGGTCTACCTCTTTGAAGACTCAATAGACGTGCTTCTTCACGATATGATCCCCTTTCTTAAAGATACCCCCTTTATCTCGGTGGAAGCTATTATGGACTCGATGTCTTCCAGTCCCTCCATCGACTATGTGGGCATCTTCTCGACGGCAGCTTCGGCGGCCTTCTCGCTGCCCAGCATCATCTTCACCGCCGTATTTATCTTCATGGGCACATATTTCTTCACCGTCCAGCGCGACGATATCCGCGACTTTATCTCCCATGCCCTCTCGCCCACCATCCTTGAGGCAGCGGACAAGCTCCGCGAGTTCCTCTTCTCTTCGGTGTTTAAATGGCTCAAGGCCCAGCTGATCCTCATCTGCATCACCTGTGTCGAGCTGTTTATCTCCTTCTCGATCCTCGACATTGCCTATACCCTGCCGCTGTCGGCCTGCATCGCCGTGGTCGATGCTCTGCCCATCCTCGGCACCGGTACCATCCTTATCCCCTGGTCGATCTTCTGCCTTATCACCGGCAGCCTTAAAAAGTCGATCGGCCTGATCCTGACCTATATCATCGTACTCAGCGTTCGCAACACCCTCGAGCCCCGCGTAGTAGGCCAGAAGATCGGCCTTAACCCCATGGTGACCCTGCTCAGCATGTATATCGGCTTCCGTCTGGGCGGCTTTTTCGGCCTCGCCTTCGTGCCCATAAGCGTGCTGTCTATTATCAGGCTTCAGGAGCTCGGATATATCGAGCTCTGGGCCCGCAAGGAGCTGAATAAAAATGACGACAAATGAACTGGCCGCCAAGCTTAAGAAGATCCACCTGCTGAGAAGGATCTATATTCAGAAATCCCAGCCCGATGCCGAGCTCTACTTCGGCCAGCTGCCCATACTCGAGTATATCCGCTGCAACGACGGCTGCACCCAGATCGAGATCGCCGAGAAGCTCTGCGTAACTCCGGCATCCATCTCGACCTCCACAAAGCGACTGCAGAAGGCAGGCCTGCTGGTTAAAAAATCCGACCCCGACAACCTGAGATGCAACCGCCTCTCCATCACCGAAGAGGGCATCAGCCGCTGTGACAACAACCGCACAATGATCGACGGCATTCACGAGCTGATGTTCAAGGACATCCCGAAGGACGAGCTTGAGGCCTTTGACAAGACCCTCAGCAAGATCCTCCATAACATGGCACCCGATTCCGACAGCGACTCGGTTCGCCCCATGGACATGGCCGCCCTTGCCATCGAGGTAAGACGAAACGAAGAGCAGCTTAAAAAGCAGCAGTCTTCGTCGAACAACGCATAACAGATATTACAGCAAAATCCACTCTGTTTCTGAAAACAGAGTGGATTTTTATTACTTTTCGTTATATTTAGTCTTTTTTCGACTTGGCGTCTTCTAAAGCCTTGGCAAGCGCTGTCATATCGATGGAGTTTCCGCCCGGTTTGATGGGCTTCTGCTTGTCGAGCACGTCGCGGATATGCTTATTGATCTGCTCGACCTCCGAGCGGAACTCGCTTGCCGACACACGGACAGCGCCGTGGCCGAGGATGATGATCTGCTCGAGGTTATCCGATGTGGCGACCCTTACGCGGTTGCGGCGGGCAATGTCGTAGGTGGTGCGCTCGATATACATATCGGCGGTCTCCTTCTCGCGGGTGTAGACCAGCCACACGCCGTCGATCTCCTCGACCTTCTCGACTCCGCCCTTGACCTTGTAGGCATCAAAGACCAGAATGACCTCGCCTCCGCGGTAGCCGCGGTAGTTTATGAGGGTGTCGAGCAGCACCTGGCGGGCCGCTTCAAGGTCGGTATCGGCCAGCTTTTTAAGCTCGTCCCATGCGAAGATGATATTGTAGCCGTCGACCAGCAGATAATCCTTACCCTTGTCTGGAACGGCGACGGGGGTATCCTTGAGCTCGACTCTCGCCGGCTTTCTGACCGGAGCAAAGGTGTTTCTTTTCACATTGGTGCCGTAGGTGCGCTGGAATATCTCGGCCAGCACCTTCTCTTCCTCTGCCGAAAAGGGC
>JAFOHJ010000012.1 GCA_017421885.1 Clostridia bacterium | reverse complement strand
GAGGCAGTTCTGGTCCAGAAGCCCGTCTACTACCCCTTCCTCGACGCTATCAACAACCACGGCCGTAAGCTGGTCTCCAGCGACCTCGTAAACACAAAGGGCGTTTACACCATCGACTATGTTGATTTCGAGAAGCAGATCGTCGACAACAACGTAAAGCTGTTCATCATGTCCTCTCCCCATAACCCCGCAGGCCGCGTATGGAAGCGCGAAGAGCTGGAGAAGATGCTTGAGATCTGCCGCAAGCACAACGTATTCGTCGTAGCCGACGAGATCCATCACGACCTCATCATGCCCGGCTATGAGCACACCGAGATCCTCAATATCAAGGGATATGAGGATATGCTGGTCGCCATCACAGCAGGCTCCAAGACCTTCAACCTGGCCGGCTGCCAGAACTCCTATGTCATTCTGCCCGACGAGAAGCTCCGCGCCGAGTATGATGCATTCATGGCCGACCTCCGCATGGGCGGCGGCAACGCATTCGGCAACGTCGCAGTCGAGGCAGCCTTCAAGGGCGGCCGCGAGTGGCTGGACGAGGTCCTCAAGATCATCTACACCAACTCCGAGATCATCAAGAACACCCTTGCCGAGCATCTGCCCGAGGCAGTCGTAACACCTCTCGAGGGCACATACCTCCAGTGGGTCGACTTCGGCGCATATGTAAAGCCCGGCGAGATGAAGGAGTTCATTCAGGACGGCTGCAAGCTGGCCATCGACTTCGGCGATTGGTTCGGCGGCGAGCAGTGGGCAACATTCGCACGCTTCAACCTGGCTACCTCCACAGAGAACATCCAGGAAGCTGTTGACCGCATCGTTAAGTATCTGAAGAAGTAAAAAAGATATAGAAAAAACCGCCTCCCACGGGAGGCGGTTTTTGGTGTTATGGGAATGTTTTCAATGGCCCCCTTGCCTAAAGGGGGCTGTCAACGAAGTTGACTGGGGGATATAATGTGCTTGCTTCAGTATCCCTCCACCACCTAACGGTGGTCCCCCTCCCTTTAGGCAAGGGAGGCAATGGATAGGTGACTGAGAGGGTTTCCCCCTTACAGTCCCAGTGCCTCGTCGACCAGCAGGACGGTGGCGGGCATTCCGTTCATGGGGTAATGGGAGATGAGTGTGGCGCGGCAGGGACACTTGGGGCTGCCGCAGTTATAGCACTTTACGCCGTCGGCGCAGGGGGTGGGGTTGTTAAGCCTCTTGGAGTTGAGAGGCGCCGCCACATTCCTTACACGGTCGATGGCCGAAGCGAGGTCGGGACATACCTTGTTCATGCCAACGACGGTGTAGATATGCTTGTGTCCGTAGGCGATGGAGGCAAGGCGGTTGCCGGTGCCGTCTATATTAACGGCTTCGCCGTCCAGCGTCATGGCATTTGCCGAGCAGATATATACCTCGGCCTTGGCTGCAAGGTCGCGCACATTGTTGGCGCTGCCGTATTTCTCCACCTGGTCGGCCAGCCAGTGCCAGTAAACGGTGTTGTTCTCGCCCAGCTTCTTGTCCAGCTCCAGCTGATGTGCCGTCCAGCAGCCGCCGATGCCGACTGTGGTGTCTTTGATATGGTCGACAAGCCACTGAGCGGCTTCCGCGCCGGTGGCCAGCGAGATGACCTCGTATCCGCGCTTTTCAAGGTTCTTTATAAGCTGTTCCTTCATAAGAATACCTCCGAAATTAATAAATATATTAATATCAGTATAATTCCCTCTCCCCTGCCCTGTCAAGGCAGCAATAAACCCCTATCCACAAGCTGTGGATAGGGGTTAGCTTTTAGTGAACAGCTGTATAAACCTCGTGGATGGGTGTTACGGTGACAAAAGCCGAGGGATCGTTCTTGGAGATATGATCCATAAGCAGTTTATACTTGTTCTTGTCGAGGATGGTGATGATCTCGTATTTCACCTTGCCGTCATAGGCGCCTTTGGCCTCGTAAAGAGTTGCGCCGGCATCGAGATCGTGAAGGATATACTTGGTCATACTTTCGATATCGCCGGAAATGATGCATACGCGCTTGCGCTCAGTGGTGCCGAAGAGGAAATGGTCGAGGATGACGCCGCTGAGATAGGTGCCCAGCAGGGCGAACACCACCGTCTTGAGGTCATAGCAGAATACGGCGGTCAGCGATGCTGCAAGACCCGAGGTGGACATAGCCTTGCCCAGATCCATACGCAGATACTTGTTGAGCAGCTTGCCTACGATGTCGAGGCCGCCCGAGGATGCACCCGCATTGAAAAGCAGGGTCTGTCCGATGCCGATGACGAAAAGGCTTACCACCATATCATAGACCGGATCGCCCAGAATGGATGTAAAATTGGGGAACATCTTTTCAAACACGCCCAGAAGGATGGGCAGAAGCAGCGAGGTATAGACGGTTTTAAGGCCGAAATCCTTGCCGATGAAGATATAGCCTATGATGAGCAGGAATATGTTGAGAACCAGCGAGATGGTGGAGATGCTCAGAGGGAGCAGGTTGGAAAGAACCAGAGAAATACCCGAGATACCGCCGGTGGGGATGGCGCTGGGGATCATAAAGAAGAAAACGCCTACAGCCGCAATAAAGATGCCGACTGTGATGATAATGAATTCCTTGATGTTTTTAAGGCTGAGCATAATGATAACCTCCTTTAAAAAATGCCGATAAGTATCCTAACACTTATCGGCAATCTTAACAAGATTAAAATCTCATATTCTATTGTGGATAAACTGAAGTTCTTTTGTTGATTTTTGATGGTGGGCGTTTTAGCCCTCTTTGGGAAAGAGGGTGGCGCCGTTAGGCGACGGGTGTTTGGCACAGCATACCTACTGAAAACCACCATATCCCTCCATGCCCACGGGTTTCGGTGTCAATCAGAATGGAGGGATCGGATATTTCCCACAAATGCTCTACACCAAACCTCAGTCAGCTTCGCTGACAGCTCCTTTCCCAAAGGAGCCTTGGATGCGAGGTTCTTTTCCGTCAGACGAATGTAGGGGCGAGCAGTGCTCGCCCGCAAAATCCCTTTTAATGATGTCTTACCCTACCGGTCTTGGTGATGTGGGGAGTATATACCTCATAAATGGGCGTGACCGTGATGAAGGCGGTGGGTTCCACCTTGCCGATGAAGTCCAAAAGCTGCTTGTACTTGCTTTTATCGAGAATCGTGATGATCTCGCGTCTGATGTGGCCGTCATAGGCTCCGTGAGCTTCGTAGTGGGTAGCGCCTGCATCGAGATCGTGAAGGATATAGTCGGTGATCTCGGCCT
>JAFOHJ010000083.1 GCA_017421885.1 Clostridia bacterium | reverse complement strand
GTAAGGCTGTTCGATAGATCTCCCAATCGCATTATACTTAATGACAAGGGAAAGATAGTGTATGATTCTCTGAAACGGATTTTTGATGAAATGGATCATATGCTTCGGCAAGTAAACGGAGCCGCGGACGATTCAAAAGAAATAAAAATACTGGTCAAAGCTGTTCGTTCGTGGATCACCGAATGTATTATTAAATATAAAAATAAATATGCAAACACTAGATTTGAGCTTGTAGCGGATTTTGACGAAACAGACCTGGGTGATTATGACATTATTATCGATGTGGAAAGTGACCGGTATACGGGATATGAAGCAGCAAAGATATACAAACAGAAGCTTTCTGTTTATGCTTCTTCCGGCAGAGGCTTTGGCTCGAAGATACTTTTCATGAAAGATTTGGCTGAAGAGCCCTTTGTTGTTATGAGCCGTCAGGGAAATCAGGGAAAACTCCTGAATGAGGCTTGTAAGAAAGCAGGCTTTTTTCCTAATATTGTAGCGCAGGTCAACGATTCGGGATGCTTTTATAAAATAATCTCATCGGGCATAGCGATCGGAATAGGCGGAGAACTGGCCGGAAAAGGACCGATGGCCGCATTGAATGTGACGGATTTTTGCTATGAGCAGGCCGTTTGTATGTACTATAAGAAGCAAAATTACTATGGCAATACCGCAAGATTTGTGTCGTTTATGCTTGATCACATAAAGAGCGAAAATAACGGAAATTGCTCTATAGACTGAACTGTTTGTTTATGTCCTGTTTTTAGCCCATGTTGATTCGTATGGTGGAAAAATAATGGATTTTCCTATAAGGATGTTGATAAAATAATGTTTGGAGGCTCCTGTGGAGGTGTGCGTCCCCAAATTGTTGCGGAAATGATGTGGAAGGCTTATAAACAACTGCAGGCACCGCCAACGAAAATTGACTGGGAATATGCAGAAAATGGAGATGCTGCCTGAAACCGATTTTAGAATAGAAAGTGTTTTTGAGACAGCAGTATAAATCTTCCCAATTTACAGATAATAGCATCGTAATTTGTAAGTTCAGAGGAGAGATTTATATATGAAAGCAACGGGTGTGGTCAGGCGCGTCGACGATCTCGGAAGAATCGTCATTCCAAAGGAAATACGCCGCACTATGCGCATCAGAGAGGGCGAGCCAATGGAAATATTTACTGACGGCGGTGGAAGTGTCATATTCAGGAAGTATTCGCCAATGGGCGAGCTGTCGGAGGTGGCATCAAGGATAGCCGATGCCCTTCACCGCGAGACCGACAAGGCCTGTGTCATATGCGACCGCGATGGCATTGTGGCAGCATCGGGAATAAGGGCCGACGGACAGTCACTTGGACAGGAGGCCGAAAGGGCCATGGAACAGCGCAGGCTGCTGACGCATGACGAGTGCCCTTCCGAGCTTTGGCGCGGAGGCCCTGTGCCGGAACTGATCGCACCGGTGATTTCGGGTGGCGATCTATCGGGATGCGTTATCTTGCTGGAAGGCAAGAAAGAGCTCGACCCCGAAGAGGTGCGCCTTGCAAGAATGACGGCATCCTTCATGGCAAAACAGATGGAGAACTGATAAGCACCCGGCATCGTTGCGATGCCGGGTGTTTTATTAAGTGTGTACACTTACATATCTGCAGAATAAGTTTTCAAAGGCCTTTTCAAACATGAGCTTATATGCTATGATAATCTTATAAAGTAAATATTTGTAAGGAGCGAAAACTTATGGATGTAATCAAGACTATCAGACAGAAGCTTTATAATGCAGGCCTTCTTCCTCTGCGTAAGCAGGCTGAGCTTTCCGAGGTCCTCCTGCGCGACCGCCTCGACAATCTCCTGCCTGCACTTATGGATGAGTGCGGAGTGGATATGTGGTTCATTGCGGCCTATGAGAACAACGAAGACCCCGTTATGAAGACCATGCTCACCTATGATATGCGCACAGCACGCCGCCTCAGCGCCATAATGATCGTAAAAAATCATGAGACCGGCAAGATCGAGCGCCTCACATGGGGCATTCCTTTCCCCAAGATGAAGGAATATTACACACCTGTCAAGGTCGGCGACGAGAGCCTTGTTGAGGGCCTTGCAAGAATGATCGAGAAGTATCAGCCCAGGAACATCGAGGTCAATATCCGCGGCGAATACGGCGGATACTGCGACGGCCTTTCTGCATCTCTTTATGAGAGCCTTAAGACCCTCCCCAACGACTGGTTCAGCCTTGTCCGTCCTGCCGAGCGCATCACAACACGCTGGCTTGAGACCATGACCGAGGGCGAGAGAAAAGTCATGGAGGTTCTGGTAGAGGTCACCGAGGATATCATCAAGGCCTCCTACAGCCGCGATGTTATCACCCCGGGTGTTACGACGACCGCTGATGTCGAGTGGTTCATGCGCGATGTCATCTCGCAGTGCGAGCTCGACTTCTGGTTCGGCCCCGATATCGACCTTCAGCGCAAGGGTGTCGAGGGCTATTCCTTCGAGGGCGTTATCGAAGAGGGCGACCTTATCCATTGTGATATCGGCGTTTACCTCAAGTATCTCCCCGTGCTTACTGACAAGCAGTGGATGGGATATATCCTCAGAAGCGGCGAGGCTGAAGCTCCTGCCGGAGTTCATGCCCTCTTTGCTCAGGGCAACCGTTTCCAGGACATTTCCTGCGAGGAATATCTTGCAGGCCGCACCGGCAATGATGTATTCCATAAGGCTGTCGACCGTGCATGGGCCGAAGGTCTGACTCCCAGCCTCTACTGCCATGGTCTGGGCACCTTCGGACACAGCGCCGGCCCCATTATCGGCCGCTGGGACCATCAGGACAGCATCTATCCCAGAGGCGAGTTCCCTGTTGGCGAGAACACAGCCTATGCGCTGGAGCTGAACATTCGCGGCGACCTGCCCGAGTGGGATGGTCAGAATGTCCGTATCTCCCTTGAGGAAGATAGCTTTGTCGCAAAGGCTCCCACATATGTCCGCGGCAGGGAAGAGAAGATCATCGAGATCTAAGTTTTTAATATTGAAAGACCATCTCATATTTGAGATGGTCTTTTTCTGTTTATTCAAATATTGCTTTGTATAAAAGATCCACAGCCTGTGGGATTTTTTTATCTTCCAGCGATCCATAGCCAATGACAAGGCAGGGTCTCCATACGCTTTTGCTGTCGGAAAGGCGATAGCTGCCTATTCCGCGGACACTAAGGCCAAGAGAGGCAGCATTCTGTTCGATTTCGGTTTCACTTCTGTCGGTATACGGCAGCAGCTGAAAACTCAGGCCGGTATGTGTATTGACCAGCTCGGCTTTATCTCCGAAGCGTCGCGATATTTCAGCCACAAGAGCATCACGGCGCTGATGGTAACGGTTGCGCGCTCTGTTAAGGCTGCGGCCGAAGTGGCCGTCGGCAATATAGCGGCAGAGGGTCTGCTGCTCAAAACGCTATACCGTGCTCGAAAAAAAACTGAAACGGCGGCGGTACTCATCCATAAGTTCGGGAGGCAGAACCATGTATGCTATTCGGATGGCAGGGGCAATGGTACGAGAGAATGTGCCGATATATATTACTCTGCGTGGGTCGAGGGCTTGCATGCAGGGCATGGGGCGGCCATCGAAGCGGAACTCGGAGTCATAGTCATCCTCGATGATGTATCTTCCCGGTTTTTCCGATGCCCATTTGAGCAGCTCGGTACGTCTGCCTGCCGGAGTGACCGTTCCGGTGGGGAACTGATGGCTGGGAGTCATGTAGGCGATATCGGGGTCGCATTTTCTAAGGGCTTCGGGGTCCATACCCTGCTCATCAAGTGGGATGAAGGATACGTCCATGCCACCCTGCGCCAGTATCTGACGTATTTTGGGATAGCCGGGATTTTCCATTGCCGCCTTTTGCCCGGGAAGAAGGTGGCATAGAAGCCATATGAGATATTCAACACCTGCACCGATAATAATGCGGTCGGCATGGCAGTAGGCACCGCGCGAGTGGTGAAGATAGAGGCTCACGGCTTCGCGAAAGTCGGCATCGCCGCAAGGGTCACCGTGATTCAAAAGATCCGGGCGGTTATAGAGGGTATCTTTGAATAGCCTTGCCCATGTACGGAAGGGAAATAGACTTTCGTCGACATCTGCGGTCAGGAGTGACAGCTCTGCCGAAGAAGATCTGGATCTATAAACCACCGGTTCGTCATATACGGGAGGCGGTTCGAGGCTTTCGAGCCTGCATACCACAAAGCCTGAGCGGGGCTTTGAAGAAATATATCCCTCAGAGGCCAACAGCTGATAGGCTCCATCCACCGTTATCTGGCTTACTCCCAGCATCGATGCAGCTGTGCGCTTGCCGGGAAGGCGCTCGCCCTCACGGATGCGGCCTGCGGATATTTCTGTGGCTAGATAGTCATGCAGCTGAAGATAAAGAGGTTTTTTGTTCTCATGGTCAAAAATCATAGAAATATGTTCCATAACATATTGCTCCAAACTGATATGATATTTTAACTATAAACTGAATATGGAAATAGAATCAGTTTTGTATATAATATAGGATATATAAATAATGGTATGCTGTCAAGCGTGCATAAAATGGAGAGTTAAATATGGGAAAAAAGAAGTTTACAACAAAGGATATTGCTCTAATCGGCGTTCTTTCGGCAATGGTTTTTGCGGCTACATATCTTCATATAGATATCACAACGGCTTTGGGTAAGACCATGCTTCATCTTGGAAATGTCGTGTGTCTTCTGGGTGGTCTGCTTTTCGGACCGCTGACGGGCGGACTTTCAGCCGGCATCGGTTCAGCGCTCTATGACTTTATGGATCCCGCATATGCCCCCGAGGCATGGATCACTTTTATAAATAAGTTTCTTATGGGATTTGTGGCGGGCCTTGTCTGCAGAATAGGAAAAAACAAGTCTCCTAAAATTCAAAAAATGTTTACTGTTATTGGGGGAACTTGCGGCGCAGTAACCTATGTTATCCTTTATGTAACCAAAACGATAGTAATACAGTATTTTATCAACAGCGGTGTGTGGGAAACGGTTTTTGTTGTTGCCGTTCAAAAGGGAACAGTTTCGCTTGTCAACGGCCTTATAGCGGTGGTGGTTTCATCCTTCCTGGCGTTTGGACTTAAACCTTCTTTGAAAAGGGCAAACATTTTCAGAGATATCTAACCGTTTTATACGGTATACGCCTCAAAACTGGCATTGTTTTTTATTTGTAAACTGGGTATAGTGATAGAATCAGTTTTGTGTATAATATAGGATATATAAATCGGGACAAGGTGTAAAGCCAATCAAATGGTGGGTTCCTTGGCAGGGTTTATACTATGTTTTTTCATTATGTTGTCCTCAACATCAGAAAAGCCTCCCTTCGTGGGAGGCTTTTCTGTTAAATATGAAAAAGCTCCCCATATCGGGGAGCTTTGAAGCAGATCAGATATCAGACAAGGATAACTTCGCCAACATTGGAGCGGCGGGGATCGAACTGGCCATCCAGATCGTGGAAGTGGAAGCAGTGGAACTCTCGAAGAGCACGTCCCTTATACTCGTAGCTGCGTGTGAAGCTCTTGTCCTTTGTGCAGACCCAGATCTCCTTATCATAGTAAACCAGGCCGGATT